>JAFCZI010000448.1 GCA_019314425.1 Deltaproteobacteria bacterium
GCCGATCTTCAGGAAATTACCGGTTTTCTTGATCCCGCACAGATCCGCAATCCATCGAAGGGAAATCAGCGCTTCGGGCTGCCAGATTTCCTGCTTGACCCGTATCATCACATCGGTACCACCCGCCACATATCGGGCCCGACCTTCGTATTTTTCCATCAACCCGAAGGCCTCATCGAGGCTTTGGGGCTGGTAATATGCAAAACGCTTCATCCATTTTCTCCAGTTATGGGCTCCACTTTATTGCTCCCGGTTGTCAAACACCCGCTGGCTTTTTCTTTCCGATCTCGGCAGGATGCCGTACACCACCATTTCCACCCCGACACTCACCATGATCTGCTTTTTGACTTCCCGGGAAATCCGGTTTGCCAGATCCTCAAACTGATCGGCCTCAACACCCTGGGCCGCCTCAACTTTGATGCGCATATGATCCCGCCCATCTTCCTTGCGGTCCACAATAATCTGATATTCACTGCCGATCCCCTCAATGCCGCTCAACACGTGATCCACCTGGCCGGGATAGATATTGACGGCCCTGAAAATGATCATATCGTCGGAGCGCCCCAGCAATCGGTCATGCCTGGGCAGAACGGAGCCGCAGGGGCAGGTCCCCGGAATGATCCGGGTGAGATCCCGAGTGCGGTAACGGATGAGCGGAACGGCCTCCTTGCTGAGCGTGGTCACCACCATTTCACCGATTTCACCTATCGGGGCCGGTTCCAGAGTATCGGGATCCAGGATTTCCAGGATATAATAGTCCGCCCAATAATGAATCCCGGTGTGGTAGGAACAATCCAGCCCCGTACCCGGACCATAAAGTTCTGTCATGCCGGGGATGTCAAACATATGTTCCACGCCCAGAAGGGCCTGGATCCGGTCCCGCATGGCATCGCTGGCCCGCTCGGAACCGAAAATCATCTTCTTCAAACTGATTTGATTCCCGAGGCCACGACGGTGGATTTCTTCGGCCATCAGCAGGCCCATGGAAGCCGTACAGCACATGACGGTGCTTTGAAAATCCACCAAGAACTGGCACTGCATGTCCAGGTTTCCGGGTCCCACCGGAATGGCCATGGCGCCAAAGGCTTCACAACCCAGTTGAAAGCTGATGCCGGCGGTCCATATGCCGTATCCCACAGCAATCTGAACCCGGTCCTCAAGGGATAGCCCCGCCATTTCATAGCACCGGGCAAAAAAGTGGGTCCAGTCGTCAATATCTTTCTGGGTATAGCAGAGCACTTTTCTTTTTCCGGTGGTGCCCGAAGATGCATGCATGCGAACAACCCGGTCGAACGGAACCGAGAGCAATGGAAAGGGGTAGCCTTCCTTCAGGTCGTTGGCCATGGTAAAGGGGAGATGGCACAGGTCTTCCAGGGAACGGATGTCCTCCGGATGAACCCCTGCTTCATGGAGCCTGGCCCTGTAAACCGGGGAACCTTCGTACGCATGACGAACGGTCCATTGGAGCCCCTTCAGCTGATGGGCTTCCAGTTCTTCTGCTGTCTTGATGTTGTGGGGCATAAAGGTTTTTGTCATTCTCAGCCTGCCTCAATAGGGTTGCACTAAAGGCTTACGATTACCGGGCCATTTCCGGGATAAAAAGAACGATATCGGGAAAAATGATCAGAATGATGATACACACGATACAGGCAATCAGGAAGAAGCTGACGCTCTTGAACATGGTGCCCAACTCAATATCCGGCGCCAGGGCTTTGACCACATAGATGTTCACGCCCACCGGCGGCGTGATGGCTCCCATGGTGGTCACCATGGTGAGAATAATGACATACCAGATGGGATCAAACCCCAGGGCCATTCCCAATGGAAAAAAAATCGGGATGGTCAGGACCAGAAACCCCAAGGAATCCACAAAACACCCGCCGATGAGATAGATCAGTAAAATAAACGCAAGGATCACGTAGGGGGAGACGGGCAGGGCAGAAGCAAACTCGGCTATGGCAAAGGGGAGGCGGGTTACGGCCAGGAAACGGCCGAAAATAATGGCGCCGGTCACCAGAAAAAAAACCATTGCCGAAATCTTCAGCGATTCGGTCACAGAGTTGA
>JAFCZI010000449.1 GCA_019314425.1 Deltaproteobacteria bacterium
GCTTCCCTGGCTGGAGCGAAACCCCACCTACAAGGAGCAGTTGAGAGAACTGAGCCATAAGAATATTTTCACCTACGGTTACCTGGGCTATCCGGTACTTCAGGCCGCAGATATATTGATGTACAAAGCCATCGGGATTCCGGTGGGAGAAGACCAGGCACCCCATGTGGAGTTGACACGGGAAATTGCCAGGCGGTTCAACCATATATATGAAGAGGTTTTTCCCATCCCCAAGGCCCTGCTGGCGCCCACATCAAAGATTCTGGGCATGGATCGTCGAAAAATGAGCAAAAGCTACGGCAATGCCATTTTCCTCACGGATACGGACAAGGAAATCGACAATAAGGTTGGGCAGATGATTACGGATCCCCAGCGGGCACGAAAAGCAGACCCGGGAGATCCGGAAATCTGCAACGTGTTCGCCTTCCATGAAATCTACACCGACGAAAACAAGTGCAACGAGATTAAGGAAGGGTGCAAATCAGCTGAAATCGGGTGTGTCCAATGTAAAAAAATGATGGCCGAAGGCCTCAAAGAAGGACTCGCCCCCATAAAAGCCAAAAGAAAAGAGCTGGAAAGCCAGTTGGACAAAGTCAAAGAAATCATAAACGACGGCAATAACCACGCCCGCTCCATTGCCGGAGAAACCATGGCACAGGTGAGGGAGGTCATGAAAATCTAACCCTTAATGTTGCGGAACGATGGACTACAAAGTCAAACTGGAGATGTTCGAGGGACCCCTGGACCTCTTGCTTCACCTGATTCACAAGAATGAGGTGGATATATTTGACATCCCCATTTCAACCATCACGGACCAGTACCTTGAATACCTGGATCTGATGAAATCCCTGGAAATGAGCATTGCCGGTGATTTCCTGGTGATATCGTCCACGCTCATTCACATTAAATCCAGGATGCTGCTGCCGAACCGAAATGAAGGGGATGAAGAAGAAGACCCCCGCCTTGAAATTACCGGACCGCTTCCGGAATATATGCAGCTCAAGGAAATGGCACGGGAGCTTTCAGAGCGGGAAATTCTGGGCAGGGACGTCTTTGCCAGGGGGGACGCGACTTCTTTTGATGAATATTCGGATATGGCGCCGAAACCGGAAGTAACCCTCTTTCAACTGATAGATGCATTCCGTCGTGTGGTAGCCCTTGGGGAGGGCACTGGAAATCTCAAGGTTTCCCTGGAAAAGTGGTCGGTAAAAGACAAAATCGAGAGCATTATTGCCGTGCTGAGGGAAAAACCCGACATTTTTTTTGAAGAAATCTTTTCAGGAAACCATGATATGTCGGAACTGATAGTTACCTTTCTCGCCCTTCTGGAGCTGATCCATATGGGCTGGATCAAGGTTTTTCAACCTTCGCAGCAGAGTCGAATCCGGCTTTCGGCCTGCTTTGATGAAAGCAGTCCTTAGAGAGGGGCGGATGGAAAAACAGCTTAAATTGATTATCGAATCCCTGTTGTTTTCCGCTGATAAGCCGTTACGGGTCCGCGATATTCAAGAGTGTCTGCCTGACACAGGATTATCTGAAATTGTGAGCGTCTTGGAAACACTCAGGCATGAATACGACGCCATGGACCGAAGCTTTGCCATCAAAGAGGTGGCCGAAGGGTATCAAGTCAGGACAAAGCCGGATTATGCCCCCTATGTGCTCCGGATGACAAAGCGGTCTGCCGCCAGATTATCTTCTGCGGCCATGGAAACCCTGGCAATCATCGCTTACAAACAACCGGTGATTCGACAGGAGATTGAACAATTCAGGGGTGTGGATACCGGCGGAATCCTGAGAACGCTTCTGGAAAAAAACCTGATTCGGATTATGGGCCGAAAGCATCTGCCCGGCCGGCCGTTGATCTATGGCACGACCCGGAGATTTCTGGAAGTCTTCGACCTCCAAAGTCTTGAATCCCTTCCCAAATTAAAAGAGATAAAGGAATTCGGAATCGGTGAAGCACAAGCGACCCAGACCCACGAAAACGAGACCCCGGCGGCATCAACCGTTCAGGAAGACACCATCAAAACGGAAACCGGGGGCAAGGATTCCCAGACC
>JAFCZI010000450.1 GCA_019314425.1 Deltaproteobacteria bacterium
TGCTGACATTGATTTTGAGCGGATGCGGTGGCGCCATAGGAACCCGGGATGTGGGTTTTCGAAAAGCTTATGAACAAATCAACAGCAATGCGTTATTAGATGAAAATTACAGTGTCACGTCAAAAACCGTACTCCAGCGGTATAATATGGGAGAATTCTTCAGGGAAGATCCACTGAAGTGCCTCAATGAACTACACAAAAAAATCAAAACAGACCCCCGTCGGGATCTGCTTTTCACCTTGGCTGAACTGAATTATTTCACCGCAAAATACACCCTCCGGGACCTGGACGACAGCCCGCTTCCCGAAAACCGGCAATACTACCTGAGCGCAGCGGTCTATGCCTATTTTTATCTTTTTGATAAAACTCGAAACAAACCGGTGAATTCATTTAACCGACGTTTCCGCCTGACATGCGACATCTACAACATTTCCCTCGCCAAGGCAATGACAAATCCGAAAGGAAATCTGACACTTGAAGGCGGGACCCGCCGGCTGCCCTTCGGGACCATCGATCTATCCCTGGATACCCGGCATTTTCCGGTTAAGCTGGATCAAGCCTCAAAAATTGTCGCCGCGGACCGCCTGGAAATTTACGGTCTCAGCCGCCGAAATCGGGATGCCGGGCTGGGAACACCCTTCATTGCCGTAAGCAAAAAAACCGCAGACCTGCCCATCAAACGCAGTTCTCTCGGGACCCTGCTCATGCGAATCAAAAGCAGTATTCAAGGGCTGGAAAACGGTTCGCTGCAGGGGAACCTGGAACTTTACGCACCCTTTAACAAAACCCGCGTGGAAATTGATGGGAAATCCGTGCCCCTTGAAAACGACCTGAGCGCCCACGTGGCCTATAATCTCAATCAGCAAGCCCTCTGGGAACTGGATATCGCGGGTTTTTTTACGGGAAAAGGCGCCATTCCCACCGGCCTCTATTTTATCAAGCCCTATAATCCCGCACAAATTCCCGTGGTATTTGTTCACGGCACCGCCAGCAGCCCGGTCTGGTGGGCAGAGATGGCCAACACGCTTAAGGCGGATCCGATCCTGCGCAAACGCTGTCAGTTCTGGTTCTATTTTTACGACAGCGGCAAAACCATCGGCCTTTCCGCCCATCAGTTTCGTGAAGCCCTGACAACCAGGGTGGCTGAACTGGATCCGGATGGCCGGAATAAGGCGCTTCGGGACATGGTGATCATCGGGCACAGCCAGGGGGGGCTCCTGGCCAAACTCACTGCCGTTGACACCGGCGACAAAATTGTTAGGGACGTTACCGGGAAGGGGCTGAAAGAACTCGATCTGACACCCGAACAGCGCGATATGATCGAGGACAGAGCCATCTTTGAAGCACTGCCCTTTGTGCGCGTGGTGGTGTTCATTGCAACACCTCACCGGGGCAGTTTCCTGGCCAGAGACTGGATTCGCGAGTTGGTTCGCCGCCTGGTTTCCCTGCCCGTGAACATCGTCAAACAAACGGTTATCCTGGGAAAAGCCCTGGCCTCAGCCGAAATCCCGGAGGAATGGCGTCTTTCCGAAACCCGCACCAGCATTGACAGTATGAGCCCCAAAAACCCCGCCCTGCTTTCCCTTGCGGAAATCCCTCTGGCCCCCGGCATCAAGGGGCATTCCATTATTTCGGTCCAGGGCGATGGAGATCCGACCCAGGGGGATGACGGTGTGGTGGAATACAAAAGCGCCCACGTGGATTATGTGGAATCTGAATTCATTGTAAACAGCGGCCACTCCTGTCAGAGTCACCCCCTGACCATCGAGGAGGTGCGGCGCATCCTGCTGGAGCATATTAATGACGCAAAATAGCCTCAGATAATCAGGTTCTGGGAAGAGGGGTCATCAAGTCTGCTGTCGTACGCGGCAACCCTCACTTTGTACATATCAACGACTTCTTTAAGAAGCTCGACAAACATGGCGTAATCCAGTTTGTCCAGGAACACAGATTCCCCCCTGCGTCCCCTGTTCATCACATAACCACCCGGTGCACTCAGTTGCCCTTCATAGTCACCAATATTTGGCGCGACAAATCCTTTACGGTGCAGGCG
>JAFCZI010000132.1 GCA_019314425.1 Deltaproteobacteria bacterium
GCATTTATGGGTTACGATGGCTTAAAACCCATCGGCGAAGCCTGGCTCAAAGGCAAAACAGGCCCATGGGCAACTTTCAAAAAAGACCAAGTACCGGTCCTTCTCGATACCATTGAAGTCGGAGACCTGGTGCCGGTTCAGATCGTCACTGTGGATAGCGACCCTCCAGGAGAGGAACAAGTGGAAAAACTGGTGCTCTCGGCCATTGCGGAACTGGAAGGGGGCGTGGTGACCCTTCATCAAGGCATGATAAAGGCCATGGTGGGCGGTTTTTCAAATATTCACTTCAACAGGGCGGTCGATGCAAAACGGCAACTGGGCTCCATATTCAAACCGATTGTCTACGCTTCTGCGCTTCAGCTGAAATGGAACAACCTGGATCCATTGAAAAACACCAAAGACATCTACCGGTTTGAAGGGACCACCTATGTGCCCAGACCCGATCATGAACCCGAAAGCGACACCGTTTCCATGGCCTGGGCCGGTGCCAAATCGGAGAACCTGGCAACGGTGTGGTTGCTCTATCACCTCACGGACCGGCTCAACATGAGCGAATTCCGGCAGGTGGTGAATCTTGTGGGGCTCAACCGAAAACCCGACGAATCCTACCAGGCCTACAAAACGCGCATCAGGGACCAGCTCGGCATCGTTGTTGATGAGAAGGCGCTCATGGAAGCCGCTTTTGAAGCGGCGAAGAAGCAGGCTGAAACAGATATTATATTTTCCGGTCATGAAAACATCCTGGACTGTGTCAACCGCCTTCATTTTGATCTTTCAGGGATCGGTTCGGACATAAGCGAAGATGATCGGGACATCCTGCGATACGATTTTCAAAGGCTTCTAACCCTTAAGAACAATACCGATGCGGATCAATGGGTTGACGGCCTGATGCCCCCCGACATTCTGGAATTGCTCCAAACCCATACCCGGAGCCGGTTCAGAGAACTCATGGGCCATGAGAAATACAGTCTCGAAGTCCTTTCCAAAATCAGAGATTTCAGAACCCTGGTGAACCTTTCCTTTGTCACCTACCTTTCAAGGAAAATTGGGATATCCACCCCTCTGGACCCGGTGCTCTCCTTTCCACTGGGACCCAATGCCATCAGTATTATGGAAGCGGCATTGGCCTATGAAGCCTTGCTGACCGGGAAGACCTGCCTGCTTGGCGTCGGCGGCGGACCGGCAATGGTTCCCATCATCAAAAAAATCGTGGACAGGGAGGGTAAAATACTCTGGGAGTATATCCCTGAACCGAGAGTGGTACTCCCGGAAAGGGTAACGATTCTGACCTCTGAAATCCTTAGGAAAGTCATGGAGCAGGGGACCGGCAGGAGAGCCAGGGACGTGTTTCGCGTCTTCGACATTTCGCTCCCCTCTTTCGGTAAAACCGGCACAGCCAACCGGTACACCAACTCCAGTTTTGTGGGCTTCATTCCCGGACTCGACAATACCACAGGCCAGCTTGCCATTGACAATGGCTATACCATCGCCAGTTATGTGGGTTTTGACAACAATCGGCCCATGAAAGGGGATCACATGGCCCTGTACGGGTCTTCGGGCGCGCTCCCCTTGTGGATGGATACGGCAAAGGCCATTGCGAAAACGGAAGACTTTAAACAAGTACTTCAACCCGCAGACCTGGCTTTTAATCCATTGTTGCGTCCTGTAACCCCGGCGAAGTTCTCGCTCCATCCCGTCCCTGTTTCCCCGGTAACCGGCCTTCCGCTCAAAAATGGCGAAACGCCATCTCAACCACTCCCGCAACTGGAAGTGTTGACACAAGCCGACGACGGGGGTAAAATCTGGAAGCTCAAAAGAGAGTTTGAACCGTTTTAGTACCTTATTACCTGGTTTTCTGTCACAAAAAACAAGAAGTTCATTGGCTGGAAAACCTAAAACCTAAAACTGCGGCGTCGCCGCGTTAGAAGGGTAGAGAGGCCCCAAGAATGAAAAGAACACACATTTTCCTGTTCATTATATTGACCTTCAGCGCCGGATGCGCATCCCTGATCCCGGGACCGACGCCCCCGGTTCACACCCCCACCGAAAAAGAGCGCGCAATGTTCAACGTCGATGTTTCTCATGTGGAGAATCGAATCCGGTTTCTTAAAAACTTCATCAAAAACAAAGACCTGTCTGACAGCGATCGGAATACTGCTTTGGCCCTGCTCAGTGCTTACCGTCTGCTTAAAAAGACCGCCCCCGGCCCCGTAACCGGAAAAGAATGTGATACCCTGGCACAATCCCTTTTCCGATCCATGTCGCTCATGGAAAATACTTATTTCAAGAAAATCGGTAAAGTGTCAGATGATGGAAATTCCTTTGCCAATTTTATTCAGCGAAAAAATGAAATCCTGGGGCTCTATCTGGATGAAAATTACAAGGGGGTGATTCAGCGCACTCTGGCATTGCGAACAAGCTTTCCGGATGGACTCACCCCTGAAATCGGCATCGCATTCGCTACCTCCCTGGCCAAAGACGGGATGCTGGAGGAAGCCGTTGAGGTCGGAATGGAGGTTGCCGGGAAAATTGAAAGCACCCAGGATATGGTGAAACTTCGCGGGGACATCATCGAATGGCAACTGGCGCTAGGGCAACCGTCGCAGGCGACCCAAACATTGGAAAGGATTTTCCACACCCGGGATGACAGAGCCGCCATGATCAATGATCTCAGTAATCGGATCGAACAGACGCCCCGGGAACCGGATCAGCCGTTTCGTTCCATGTTTCAAACCGCAGAAAGCCCGGCCCCTCAGGAAGCACAACCCCACATGGTGTCGCTTCAGGAAAAAGTTGATGCGCTGGCCCGGAACTATGAATTCGCCGAAGCAAGGCGATTGCTGTTAAAAGAAAAGAACGCAAGGGAAGAGGGGCCTGAAACAGAGGTCATCGACAGGGCGCTTAACAATATTGAGGAAGCGGAAACCACATACGAAGAAAGTGCAAGGATCAAAGAGACCTACCTGAAAGAAACTTATGAAATCGCCAGAAAATTATATGAAAGGGAAGACTACAAAGGGGCCATCAACAAACTGAAAGAGATAGAAAGGATCCAAACGCTGGACGCCGCATCCATAGACCTCAAGAACCGGGCCTTTGAAGGTCTCATCAACCTCGAACGAAACCGGGCTGCGGAAATTTTTCTGGAGGCCAAAAAAACCAAAGACCTGGAGAAAAAAAAGGAATTGTTTGAAGCGTCTTGCAAAATCCTTCGAACCCTTGTTTCGGATTACCCAAAATCCCCCCTTATACCTAAACTGATGTCTCACATCAAGATTGTACAAGGGGAGATTGATAAACTAAAGCGGCAGAGCCGCAGTTTTAAGTTTTAGGTTTTAGGTTTTCCAGCCAATGAACTTCTTGTTTTTTGTGACAGAAAACCAGGTAATAAGGTACTAAAGTAAGGGCCTCGGCAAAAAATAAATACACCATCTGGCTTGTCCTTTGGTCCGTCTGCTGCGTTACATCCACCGGCACATATCCACAAATATGCACTGGCGGATGCGCCTTACATACGAACCAAAATACGGCGCAATTTGGCGCATTTATTTTTTTCCGAGACCCTAACCTCAGGAAAACATACATCATGAAAGACCAGCTCTCATGTCCACACTGCGGAAAACCGGTTTTCCGATACCGTAACCCTTTTCCGACCGTGGACATTATTATCGAAACCGAATGTTGCGCTTCAAACAATGCCACACCTGTGCGTGAACCGAAACAGAGTGAACACGGCATTGTTTTGATAAAACGAAAAAATCCACCCCACGGCTGGGCACTGCCCGGTGGTTTTGTGGATTATGGAGAAACCCTTGAGTCGGCGGCCATCAGAGAAGCACGGGAAGAAACATGCCTGGATGTGACCCTTACCCGTCAACTGGGTGCTTATTCCGATCCGTCAAGGGACCCCAGGCATCATTCCATCTCCGTGGTGTTTGTTGCAAAAACCACGGGAAGCCCCAGGGCGGTCGATGATGCGGAAGAAGTGGGCATTTTCAAAGCGCATACCTTACCGAAACCGCTGGTCTTCGATCACGAAAAAATTCTGAGAGACTATTTTAAAAAATGTGGCAAAAAAGGCTGAAAGCCATCCTTCTGCCGGTTCTTCTCCTTTTATCTTTAACGGTCTTGCTGGGACTCCTTTTCAATCTTCTCATCCAAACCGACCCGTTCCAACGCTATCTTCTGGAACAACTGTCACGAACCACAGGGTATAATCTGAGTGCTGAAAAGATAACGCTCAGTTTTTCCGATGGCATCGGCATCAGAGCCCGTAATTTTAAGGTATCCGCGCCCGATGGACATGAGATGGCGGGGGCGGCCAGAATCAGGATGAATTTCAGTTTTAAGGATCTTCTGAAAGGCCGGATTATTCCCACGGAACTGGCAATCCTTGACCCCGAAATCCATTGGGTCGCTAATAAGGATCATGGCCTTTCTTTTCAGGGAAAGGGGCCGGTTTTAGAAAAATCCTACGCTAGGATATTGGCGGTGTTCCCACTGGTTTCCCTGGAAAATGTCCATGTTGTTCTGGAAACAGCTGGCCTGACCCGGAAAACGTTGGCCCTGACTTTGAAAAGTGGCCGCCTGACCCGGAAATCGAAGGATCCGGTACTTCTGGAAGCGTCTTTTCGTGGCGCCGTCCTTTACAACGGTGTAACAGTGCCCTTTTCCGGGAGTGGGATGATTGGAGAAAACGCTGAGAAGGGGTTGTGGATTGACAGCCGGTTCAATTTGAAGGAAATACCCCTGGCCCGACTTTCCCTGTGGGAAGATCTACCGGTCCAAAAAGGGGTTGCGGGGATAAATGCCGCAATCAAAGGGTCCCTGGATGGAATTCTATCAATTGATGGGAAGCTGGTTTTCAGGGAACTGGACTTTCTTCTCATTGATGAAGGAGACAAAAAAGCCTTTTCTTTTGATCGACTTATCATCCCCTTCAATGCTTCGTATGTGGACTCGATACTGAGAATCCCCTTCTTTCAAATTCAAAACACCGCTTTCCTGCTGAATGGCGCTTCGACCTTTAACTTTACCGAACCCGGAAATCCTCACCTGGATTTGAAAGTTAAGAGCCCCTTTATGACGCTGGCCACATTCAAACGGATCTTCCCTACATCTTTACTGCCCATCTGGCTGGAAACCCGCATCTTTTCCATTTTTTCCGGCGGTAGTGTGTGCGTGGATCTTTTTTCCTTAAATGGCCCATGGCGCAGATTGGCGAATCTTGATCTTCATGAAAACGCCGAACTTCTGCAGTTGCAACTCACATGCAATGGGCTCACGGCCTTCAAGGATGAACAGGCTTTGAAAGTGGACCGGGTTTCGGGGGATTTTGAAATTAGAAATGGGGAAATTCATGTTTCAGGGGTCAGCGGACACTTCGGAGAATCAACCATCGAAACGGGAAGCCTGTTTCTAAAAGATCTATATGTCGAAGATCCCTACGTCCGTGTGACCGCTTCGGGGTCATTCCGTGTGGAAGACCTCATGACACAAACCCATCTGCAACTGATTCCGCCTGAAGTCCGCGCGAAATTTCGCTGGATTGAAGGTGCTTCCGGCAACCTGGATGCGGACGTCGACATCGTGTACGAGCCCGGGTGGCATTTTCCCAAAATAGAAAAAGGTGCGATCACGTTTATGGATTGCACCCTTGAGGATCCGGATATCCCTTCCCCGATCCTGATCAAGGAAGGTACCCTTACCATCACCCCTGAAAATGGGAAAGATTTTATCGCTGAAGGGCAGTGGGGAAAATCAAAGCTCAGCGCTTCAGGAAATCTGGGAGACGACTGGCAAACAGGGGAAGCGCACCTGGTAGCCATGGCGGATATGGATGAACTGCTCGGCTATTTCTATCCTGACCTGAAAGAATCCCTCACATTCAAAAACCGGATTCCCTGTCAAGTGAGCCTCTCCAAAAAAAAAGCCTGGTCCTTCCACGGTGCGTTAGATCTGAAGCAGGCGTTTCTGGAAACGGAATCCATGACTGTTGCCCCCTTTTCCAGGGAAGGCGGCATTCTCTTCAGCGGCGGAATTTTACCCGGGCAACAGTTCACTCTCAGGAATCTGCAGTGCAATCTGGGCGAGTCGTCTCTTGCGCTGAACGGCGCCTATGATCTTGCGAGCAAGGACATCTTTAACTTCAATATATCCAGCAAAAAACTTCGGCTTGAGGACCTGGGGCTTCGGTTCAAGAAAGGCAATTTCACCGCTGAAGGAGATCTCAATTGTAAAATTTCGGTGACCTCATCCCGCAAGGACCCGTCAAAAACCTTAGTAGCGGGACAAATGGAAGGAAAACAAGTCTCGTTTGTCACAAGAGCTTTCCCTCACCCCATCAAGGACTGTCATTTTAAATTGAAATTTTCCGGAGACGACATTTTGATTGAGCACCTCGCACTCAAATTGGGGAAAAGCCCGTTTCAGATAAAAGGTGAGTTTCAGGGATGGGAAGGGATGAGAGGGGATATTTCGGTTCATTCCGATCTCCTGGATCTGAATGACCTGATTCCCCCGGAAATGGCGCAGAAATTCAAGAACGGGGATTTTAAATCGGTCCTCAAAAATATAAGACCGAGCGCAAAAAATGGGAGCGACCGGATGAAATCCGGTTGGAAGAGATTCGTCCACCACTTTGTGGAAACATCAGACATTCATTTTAACATTACGGCCCCTCGGGTCCAATGGGAAGAAGCCGAATTCGGC
>JAFCZI010000133.1 GCA_019314425.1 Deltaproteobacteria bacterium
GTAAAGGGTTTTGTAAGAACTTTGTGTCTTACAAGGCCCTTTTTTTTGGGCCCCGTAAGGGATTCTACAGCGAGGAGACTGTGACAATGACAACACAACTTGAGTACGCCCACCAAGGTACCATTACCAAAGAAATGCAGACCGTTGCTCAGGCCGAAGGACTGTCCGAAGATTTTATCATGGGGCATGTGGCTAAGGGTGAAATCGTTATCCCCTGCAATCCAAGACGAAAGCATCAGAAGGTTACCGGAATCGGAACAGGACTTCGAACCAAGGTCAATGCTTCCATTGGAACCTCTTCCGATATCTGCGACATCAGCCTTGAGGTGGAAAAAGCAAAAGTTGCGGAGGAAGAAGGGGCAGATACCCTAATGGAATTATCCGCCGATGGAGACCTGGATGAGATCAGAAGGGCTGTTCTGGCCAATACAAATCTTGCCGTGGGCAATGTGCCTTTGTACCAGGCGTTTAAAGAGACCATCCGCAAATACAAAAATCCTGCGAAGCTTGATCCTGAATACCTTTTCGACCTCATAGAGAAACAATTGGAAGACGGGTTAAGTTTCATGGCCATCCACTGCGGGATCAACCTGTATACCATTGAACGGTTGAGGAAACAGGGATTCCGATACGGGGGCCTTGCATCCAAAGGTGGAACCTATATGGTGGCGTGGATGGATATCAATAAAAAAGAGAATCCCTTATATGAGCAGTTTGACCGGGTATGTGCGCTGATGAAAAAATATGATGCAGTGCTTTCCCTTGGCAACGGGATCCGGGCAGGTGCCATCCATGATAGCCATGACCGTGCCCAGATGGCGGAAATGATCATCAATTGCGAGCTGGCTGAAATTGGCCGGAAACTTGGCTGCCAAATGATGGTGGAAGGCCCGGGCCATGTCCCCTTAGATGAGATTGAAGGCAATATCATGCTGGAAAAACGCATGTCCGGCAATGCGCCATACTATGTTCTGGGGCCTATCCCCTGTGATACCGGCGCGGGATATGACCATATCACCGCCGCCATTGGTGCGGCAAGTTCAGCAAGATTTGGTGCGGACCTTGTCTGCTACATCACTCCGGCCGAACATCTGGCCCTGCCCGATGTCAATGATGTCAGAGAGGGGGTAAGAGCCACAAGGCTTGCGGCTCGCATCGGAGATATTTCAAAATATCCCCATCGGCGGGAGAATGAAAAACAGGCCGCACTGGCCAGAAGGGATATGAGATGGGATGATCTGGGAAAGTATCTGCTTTTTCCTGAAGTCGCCAAGGAAATCCGGGATAGTCGCGCTCCTGCCGAAAAAAAGACCTGTACCATGTGCGGGGATTTCTGTGCCATGAAAAAAGGTATGGAGATATTTGAAGATGATATTACAGACAAGCGGTAATCATGATGCCTGTTTTGGAACAAACCATTTCATCCATCAGCAAAACACTTGATGAAGATACTTTTCATGCGGCCAAAGAACGGCTTAAGAACCAGGCCAAGCCTGCGGGAAGCCTTGGAATTATGGAAGATCTTGCCGCCAGGCTTGCGGCCATAAAAGGGGCCCTTGACGTGAATCTTGCCAATAAATATATCATCACCTGTGCGGGAGACCATGGTGTAACGGAAGAAGGGGTCAGCCTTTTTCCGTCTGAAGTCACCCGACAGATGGTATATAATTTTGTAAACAAGGGCGCATCGGTCAATGTAATTGCAAAGCACGCCCATGCAAAAGTTAAAGTTGCTGACCTGGGGGTTAACCATGATTTTGAACCTGACCTGCCCATTATTCATAAAAAGATCAGGCATGGGACTGCCAATTTCACAAAAGAACCTGCCATGACCCGGCAGGAGGCTATTTTATCCATTGAAGCAGGCATTGAGATTGTAAACGAATTGGCGGCCGAATCCCCTGTTGACCTGTTGGGAACCGGTGACATGGGGATCGGCAACACAACCCCGTCTTCCGCCATCATTGCGGTTTTCTCGGGCATTGAAGTTGAAAAGCTCACGGGTCGCGGTACCGGCATTAACGATGAATCCCTGAAAAACAAAATTGCGGTCATCAAAAAAGGCATAGCCCTTCACAAGCCGGACCCCGCTGATCCCATTGATGTTCTTTCAAAAGTGGGGGGACTTGAAATCGGAGGTCTTACAGGCCTTGTTCTGGGGGCGGCAGCCAAGGGAATTCCGGTTATCTGCGATGGTTTGATTTCAACTGCCGGTGCTTTGATTGCCTGTGAACTCGCGCCTGCTGCAAAAAAGTATCTTTTTGCCGGCCATAAATCCGTGGAAATCGGTCACAGGTTCATGCATGAACGACTCGGACTTGAACCCTTGATTGACCTTAAATTCAGGCTGGGTGAAGGTTCTGGATCTTTCCACTAGAATTCTGGCTGACATTAAAACCTTTGAAGAAGTGGGAATTCAAAACGCTCAATAAAAGACGGCAGATGCCATGGGATCCGAACTCAGTCAAATGTTGCTTCGTGCCATGGCAATCAAGGGAGCTCTTAGCTTCCTACAAAACAGCATTCCTGGTTCAGGGGACGCCCCCGGGAAAAGATTTCCACGACCAGCTCCTTATTCTTGAAAAAAAAGCCTTTCTTAAAGGGTATCACATTACGGTTCACCGTCGTTTGAAGTGTATCTGGATGGCCGTAATGGCTGCCGGCGTCACCCCTGAGATTCTAGCCGCTTGCCCCAGCGACAACGGCCTGATCTTGCTCAGTTTCTCCCTTACTTCATTGGACAGTCCGTGAACAGTCCCATAATCGATTCCTTCGGGAATTTTTTTCGATTCCAGGTGTTTCATTTTTTCCACCTGTTTCTGCTGCCGTTGAATGTACCCATCATATTTTATCTGAGTCTCCACTTCCATAGCCACGACTTCATTTTCATCTGCCAGTTCCGGATCAAACGCATAGAGGTGTTCAAAAAAGATTTCGCTTCGTTTCAGGAGCTGTTCAAGGGAGATGGCTTTCTTGATGGGCGCCGTTTTCAACTCCTTCAGCCTATCCTGAGTCCCGGGGCGGGGTTTCAACATTACCCCCCTCAATCTCTTCAAAAGATTCTGAACCTGGTCTCTTTTTCTGCAAAAATCCGTGTAAACTTCCCTCGAAACCAGTCCCAGATCATACCCCAGATCCCGCAACCTGAAATCGGCGTTGTCTTCCCTTAACAGGAGACGGTATTCCGCCCGCGAGGTGAACATGCGGTAGGGCTCCCGGGTCCCTTTTGTCACCAGATCGTCAATCAACACACCGGCATAAGCCTCGGCCCGTGAAAGGATCACCGGTGCTTCACCGCGAATTTTCATGACCGCATTGATCCCTGCCAGAAGTCCCTGGGCCGCAGCTTCCTCGTACCCCGAGGTGCCGTTGATCTGACCCGCGTGAAACAGGCCTGCCACCCGTTTGGTTTCCTGGGTGGGCTTCAGCTCCAGAGGATTGATATAGTCATATTCAATGGCATAACCGGGGCGCAGGAGTTCGGCTTTTTCCAGACCCGGGATCGACCGCACCATCCTGACCTGGATGTCAACGGGCAAGCTCGTGGGAAGTCCGTTGGGATAGACTTCAAGGGTATCGAGTCCTTCCGGTTCAAGAAACACCTGATGCCGCTCTTTTTGGGAAAAACGTACCACCTTGTCTTCGATGGAAGGGCAATACCGGGCGCCGGTTCCCTCGATAATACCGCTGAAAAGCGGGGAACGGTCCAGGCCCTCACGGATAATCCGATGGGTTTTTGCGTTGGTGTAGGTAATGTGACAGGGGACCTGAGCCAGGGGGATCCGTGTGGTGGTAAAAGAAAAGGGCTTCGGGTTTTCATCCCCCGGCTGTACCACAAGTCCCTTGTAATCGATGGTTCTGCCGTTAAGCCTTGGCGTGGTGCCGGTTTTCAACCGGCCCAGATTAAAGCCCAAAGTCGCCAACTGCTCGGGCAATCGGGTGGATGCGGGATCTCCCATTCGACCCGCTGGAAAATGATCCAGACCGATATGGACCAATCCCCGCAGAAAAGTGCCGTTGGTCAGGATAACCGTCTTCCCTAGGAATTTTTCGTGAATCTGGCTTTCAACGCCGTAAACTTTTCCGTCTTTGACCAGCAAATGGTCCACCATGGCCTGACGAATATCCAGGTTAGGGGCACTTTCAACCACCTGCTTCATGCGTTTTCGGTACAGATCGCGATCATTCTGAGACCGGGAGCCCTGCACCGCCAGACCTTTCCGTGTATTGAGCCGCCGGAACTGAATGCCCGTTTCGTCGGCATTCTTGGCCATCTCACCGCCAAGGGCATCGATTTCCTTGACCAAGTGTCCCTTGGCCAGGCCGCCGATGGCCGGGTTGCAGCTCATGGCGGCCACATGATCCAGGTTGATGGTCAACAGCAGGGTGGGATGTCCCATTCTCGCGGCGGCAAGGGCCGCTTCACATCCGGCGTGACCCGCACCCACCACGATGACATCATATTGTCTGTCACAGGTGCTCATGATGAAACTTCATTGTGCCGCTCACGGGTCTGATGATTCATATCCGACCTTTTTTAGCTCGAAACTCAGAATGCCTTGGCTCCATATCCTTCCGGTTCGGGTTTTGAAGCCCTTTTCATTCAACACTTTGACAATATGCTTTTTGGCCACACCTTTTGCCATTTGATCGCACACAAATTCCATGGCTTGGTGAAACTGTTCCTGATGTTGCTCCTTCACCGAACCAACGGCAACGTTATCGACCTCTATGGCCCTTTGATCAAGCCGTTCGGGCTTATAGTGCCGGGCGGTCTTTTCCGCCGATTTCATTTGGTCCTTCTTGGTCATTTCATCAAAAAGAGGGCAGGTTTCGGCACATGACGCCTTGAAAATATTGTTTTTGGCCCCGCACTCAAAAGGTAGATGGGACTTATAAATATACTTGATGTTGCTTTTGGTACTGTGCCGAATCTGTGATATGGAACTGGAAGACATGGCGGAAAGACGTTCAGTACAGTACGGAATCAACCATTCCAGACAAATTTCCTGGGGAACGTCCACATGCCGGAACCAGGCGGCCAGAAACTGGGTGATATCCTGCCTGGAAGGTACCCGTTCCTCCGGTGACAGCCGCTCCGGATAAAGACCTTCCGTAATCAATTCTCTGATACACGGAAACACCCTGGCCTCGGCCCGTCTCCTCAATATGTCTATCAATGCGATCAAAGGCATGGTAGTAATGTGACGAAATAAAGGGTTTCCAAATTCATGACCCGGGTGTTTTAACAACGATGGTGTCATTGCGGCCCGGCCCCACAGAAATAATGGAAGCAGGAATCCCGGTGATTTCTTCAATGACTGAAAGGTAATCCAGAGCCGCTGCGGGAAGATCACTTTTCTTCCTGGCGGCGGTGATATCTTCCTTCCATCCGGGCATTTCTTTGTACACCGGTTTGCACAAAGCGGTTTTACCTAAGCTTGCCGGTCTTTGATGAACCATCTGTCCATCGATCTCATATGCAACGCAGATTTTCAGGGTTTCAAGGCCTGACAGAACATCCAGCTTTGTGATGGCCATACTGTCCAGGCCATTCAATCTTACGGAATCGCCCACGACCACCAGGTCCAGCCATCCGCACCGACGCCGTCGACCGGTGGTGGCGCCGAATTCTTTTCCCTTTTCCTGAATAAAATTACCGGTTTCATCTTCCAGCTCGGTCATGAAGGGACCCGCGCCCACTCTCGTGGTGTAGGCTTTCACAATTCCCACCACGTGATGGATCTGCTTGGGGCCTATTCCCGATCCCGCGCATGCGGCGCCGGCAACCGGGTTAGAGGAGGTTACGAATGGGTAGGTGCCATGGTCAATGTCCAGATGAGTGCCTTGAGCGCCTTCAAACAAGATGGCCTTCCCGGCTTTGACAGCCTGGTCCAGTTCGACGGAAACGTCGGTGATAAACGGGGCCAGAGTCTGACCCATGGCCAGATAATGATCCAGGATCGGTTGCGCCTCTAAAGGGGATACCCCCAGGAATTTTTCCAGAAGAAAATTCTTTTCTTTCAAGTTGGTTCGGATCTTTGCCTCCAGAACATCCGGTTCGGTGAGGTCAATGGCGCGAACCCCCGTTCGGGTCACCTTGTCTTCATAGCATGGCCCGATACCGCGACCGGTGGTGCCGATCTTGTCTTTACCTTTAGCCGCTTCCCTGGCCAGATCCAGGGCTTTGTGGTAAGGCATGATCATGTGCGCTTTTTCGCTGAGTGAAAGCCTGTCGGGGCCCACCGTGATGCCGGACTTTTCCAAGCCTTCCATTTCTTCTAAAAGCACCCCCGGATCCACCACCAAACCGTTTCCGATGAGGCATTTTTTGTCTTCATAAAGAATGCCGGATGGAATAATATGAAAAATAAACTGTCGGTCATCCACCTCCAGGGTATGACCCGCATTGTTTCCCCCCTGAAATCTCACAACAAATTCCACTCCGGCCGTCAGAAGGTCAACGACTTTTCCTTTTCCCTCGTCACCCCACTGTGTTCCGACTACTACGATGTTGGCCATTGCTTCTTCCTTTCTTTCAGATCCGTTTGAAAATTCCGATAGTCTTTCTGCGTGTCAATATCCCGATCATCATAACCCGTTCCAGGCGCTATGAGACATACCCGATCACTGTACTTTTTGAGAAAGAAACGGGCAGCAGCTATTTCAGATCGCCCATGCACACGGACGCACCGGCGGAAAGCAGAACACCCGCCACTTTCCGGCCGAAGGCGTCCCCTTGCATCTTTATTAAGATTCCTGTTCCTTGACTTTTTTGGACCGTTCAATCAGCTCAAGTAAAGATTCCATTTTGGGGCTTGATGAACGATCAAATGCCTTTTCCCATTGTTCAGGGGTCAACTCCGCCTTTAAATGGGCTTCCACCGGAAAATGAACATACCAGCAATCCAGCGTCTTAAAACATGGCAACCCTTTATTTTCCATCCGACAAAACGAAAAAGGTATCTGATGGCCCAGTCTGGGGCACCGAATGGTCTGCTCATCGGTCGGTGGGATGCTTTTCGTCATAGTTTATCCGCCTGTTCAATGGCCAAGGGTATCCGGCCCCGGCAAACATAATTCACCGGGGCCGTGTGATGCAATTTCAAGCCCTACTCAAAAACCACCGGCATCATATTGCCGTGGTTTGGGAAGCGGCGCGATGTCCTCAAGCGCCCGCCTGATTTCTTCTTCCGGAAGGGGATGATCCTTGAGCCGGCCCTCAAAATAAGCCTGATAGGCCGCCATATCCACAAGACCGTGCCCACTCCAGTTAAACAAAATGACCTTTTCTTTGCCCTCTTCCTTGGCCTTCTTCGCCTCACGGATGGCCATGGCGATGGCATGGTTACACTCCGGCGCACTGATGAATCCTTCGGTTCGCGCAAATGTAACACCGACCTCAAATGTTTCCATCTGATTCACGGCTTCCGCCCGAATCAATTTATCCACGAGCAATTGGCTGATGATGGGGGCCATGCCGTGATACCGCAACCCCCCGGCATGGATGGGCGCCGGCACAAAATTGTGCCCCAGGGTATGCATGGGCAGCAGCGGGGTCATCTGGACCGTGTCCCCGAAGTCGTAAGCAAAGGGGCCCTTGGTCATGGTGGGGCATGAGCTGGGCTCTACGCCGATGATGTCAATTTCTTTCCCATGGATCTTATCCCGCACATAAGCGGTGCAATTGCCTGCGAAATTGCTTCCGCCGCCCGAGCATCCAATAACCACATCCGGGTAATCCCCGGCGATGGCCATCTGCTTCTGGGTCTCCAATCCATTGACGCTCTGGTGCAGCATGACATGATTCAGAACACTGCCCAGGGCATATTTGGCGCCATCGGTGTTGACCGCTTCTTCCACCGCCTCACTGATGGCAATGCCCAGGCTTCCCGGTGATTCGGGATCCCGTTCCAGAATGGTCCGTCCGGCGTTTGTTTCGGAGCTGGGACTGGCAACACACTCTGCCCCCCAGGTTTGCATCATAAGACGCCGATAAGGTTTCTGGTTAAAGGAGATTTTCACCATATAAACCTTGCATTCAAGATCGAAAAACGCGCAGCACATGGCCAGCGCGCTTCCCCACTGGCCTGCCCCGGTTTCAGTGACGATCTTTTTGGTGCCGGCCATTTTGTTATAATAGGCCTGCGCGATGGCCGTATTGGGCTTGTGGCTCCCGACCGGGCTGACACCTTCGTTTTTGTAATAGATTTTGGCCGGCGTATCGAGATATTTTTCCAGGTTATAAGCCCTGTAAAGGGGGGTCGGGCGCCAGATGGCGTATTTTTCCAGCACCTCTTCAGGGATATCGATCCATCTTTCCTGGCTCACTTCCTGCTCAATCAGGTTCATAGGGAAAATGGGCGCAAGATCGTCGGGGCCGACCGGCTCTCCGGTTCCCGGGTGCAACGGGGGTTCCATGGGCGTGGGCATATCCGCCATAATATTGTACCATTGACGCGGCATCTCCGATTCGGGTAAAAAGATCTTTTTGGTTTTCATGACGTTTTCACTCCTGAATATTTGGCCGATATATTCAACTACGGCACCACGGACAACAACCTAGGGGATGCGTATTCCGTGAGCCCATAATTTCTCGCTGTTGGTAGTATTGAAAATTTCCGATACACCCAAGATACCCAAAGGCGTTTGAAGACCGGATAGAAGGCTAGTGTGTTTGGCCAATAAAGTCAAGTATGATAGCATCGTAAAAAGTCCCATCCACTGCGTTTCCGTTATTTTTCAGAATCTCAACATACGGGCATGTATGCCGACGATCCTGAAAAGCGACTAAGCCTTGTATCAAGGATACCTTAATTCAACGCCACCTGTAGATAGATTCGTGACTTTTTACGAAACCATCAAGCATGGAACTGCCATGAAATTTTCGGGAGGTTTCAGGATGCACCTTACAGAAATGCAACT
>JAFCZI010000451.1 GCA_019314425.1 Deltaproteobacteria bacterium
CCAGAAAATCGTTCACCTCAAAGAAGTCAAGTTTCGCCCCAACACCGACAAGCACGATTATGACTTCAAGCTGAAGCATGTCACGCGTTTTATCGAAGCGGGAGACAAGGCCAAGGTCGTGATATTTTTTAAAGGCCGGGAAATCGTCCATCGGGAAAACGGCTTCAGATTGCTCGACCGGATCATCGTGGATACCGAAGAAATCGCTATAGTCGAATCTTCTGCCAAGCAGGAAGGCCGCACGCTAGTCATGATTCTGGCGCCCAATACGAAAAGAAAGGGCCAGTAAAGAGCGGTTGGCCAACAAAAACATATTTAACAAAAGATTTGAGAGAATTTTATGCCTAAAATGAAAACAAACAAAGGTGCCGCCAAGCGGTTCAGGAAAACCGGTACAGGGAAAATAGTCCGCAACAAGGCCTATTCCAGCCATATCCTGACGAGCAAGTCCACCAAGCGAAAACGTAATTTGAGAAAAACCACGATCATGTCTTCAGGGGACGCGAGACGCATGAAGGTCATGCTTCCTTATTGATTCAAGACATACCTACATTACAGGAGAGAGTGAATGCCCCGCGCAGTTAACGGTACAGTAGCAAGAAATAGAAGGAAAAAAATACTCAAATTGGCCTCCGGTTTCCGGAGCGTTCGGAGCAAGGCCTACCGAAAAGCCAGAGAGTCCGTCGAGAAAGGCTTGTGCTATGCCTATCGTGACCGTAAGGTCCGCAAGCGCGAGTTCAGACGGCTTTGGATCGTCCGTATCAACGCCGCTGTCCGAGCCCAGGGATTGACCTATAGCCAATTCATGCACGGCTTGAAGCTCGCTCAAATTGAGCTGGACCGCAAAGTACTTTCCGACATGGCCATCCACAACGCGGACGCTTTTAAGGCGTTGACTAAAACTGCCGAAGCCAAACTGGCCTGACTCTCCACCTACGTGGAAAAGTTGCCTGGACTATGCGAGGCCCTGAAACCCCTGGATAAAATATGCCGGGGTCAGATGCCAGCATCCATAAACCCATAGAAAATTAATTGTTGGCAAATGCGCTGCCGTTAAGCGAATGATTGCACGCGTTAGCAAATTCGCCCTCCCAGGGGGAACCGGCATCACGCTGATAGCACGTTCAAATTTTCTCCCGCCTTACCTTAGCTGGCTATGATCGAAAAAATCCGACAACTCAAAGAAGACTTTGACGGCAAGGCAGTCGATTGTTCTTCCCTCGAACGATTGAAACAATTGCGCATCGATTTTCTCGGCAAAAAGGGGTGCGTGTCTGCAATCATGAAGGATCTGCGGTCGGTTTCGGCGGAAGAAAAACCCCTTGTCGGCAAAAAGATCAACGAACTCAAACAACATATTGAACAACTGCTGACGGGCAAAACAGAGACGCTGGGCAAAACAGGCCCGCAAACAAAGGCTGGTCATGGAGGGTTTGACACCAGCCTGCCAGGGAAAAAAGAGCTGACCGGTTCCATCCACCCCATTTCCAGGATATTAGAAGAAATCACCACCATCTTTTTCAGCCTTGGGTTTCAGGTGGAAGAAGGGCCGGAAATTGAAACCGACTATTATAATTTCGAGGCTCTCAACATCCCGAAGGATCATCCCGCCCGCGACATGCAGGACACTTTCTATATCGATGACGAAGTGGTTTTGCGAACCCACACATCGCCGGTGCAGATCCGCGTCATGGAAAACCAACAGCCGCCCTTGCGCATCATCGCACCCGGAAAAGTGTACCGCTGTGATTCGGATGTTTCGCACACACCGATGTTTCACCAGATCGAAGGATTGATGGTGGACGAAAACATCTCTTTCAGCCACCTCAAAGGCGTGCTCAATATTTTTCTACATCAGATCTTTGGCGAACAAACCGAGGTCCGCTTTCGGCCGAGTTTTTTCCCCTTCACCTGCCCGAGCGCCGAGATAGACATCCGCTGTGTCATGTGCTCTGGAAAAGGCTGTCGAGTGTGCTCCCAAACCGGGTGGCTGGAAATCATGGGCGCGGGGATGGTCGACCCGGCGGTGTTCAAGTCAGTTAAATACGAT
>JAFCZI010000452.1 GCA_019314425.1 Deltaproteobacteria bacterium
GCATCCGGGCAGAAGTTCGGTTAAAGAGGAAAGAACAGATGGATTCCTTATATATTATTTTCAGCTTTTATTATTTTTTTTGGTGGAGAGGTCCGCCCGTGTGCCTGAAGTTTTGTTTGATAAGGCCATGGGCGGAGTGAAATGCTCATGGTTTTTTTTGAATGATTGATGATGAAAAAACCCCTAAATTTTTAAGAGGCTAAAAATCGAAATGGAGGAAATCAAAATGAGCGGAAAAGAAATCAGACTGGAGCGGATTATAACCCGGGATACCGGCAAAGCCGTCATCGTCCCCATGGATCATGGGGTCAGTTCGGGACCGATTGAGGGCATTGTCAACATTCGGGAGGCCATGAGGCAGGTGGCCGAAGGGGGCGCCAATGCGGTGGTGGTTCACAAGGGTGTGGTGGCCCAGGGTCATCGGAAATCCGGACCCGACATGGGGTTGATTGTCCATCTTTCCGCCAGTACGTCACTGGCCCTGGATCCCAACGCCAAAACCCTGGTATGCTCCGTGGAAGAAGCCATCAAGATGGGGGCCGACGGGGTATCGGTGCATGTGAACATCGGAAACGGCCATGACAACGAAATGTTGACGGATCTTGGGCGGGTAGCCAGGTCCGCAACGGAATGGGGCATGCCGCTTCTGGCCATGATCTACCCCAGAGGAGAAAATGTGAAAAACGAATACGATCCGCAGTCCATCAAACATGCGGCCCGCCTTGGGGCCGAATTGGGGGCGGATGTGGTCAAGGTTTCCTACACCGGCAGCGTGGAGAGCTTCAGGGAAGTGGTGAACGGCTGTCATGTACCGGTCATCATCGCGGGGGGAGCCAAGATGGGGTCGGATCGCGAGATCCTGACCATGGTGAGGGGAGCCATGGATGCCGGCGCCGCAGGCACCTCCATCGGGCGTAATGTGTTTCAGCATGAAAATCCTTCCAAAATTGTGTCCGCCCTCTCAGCCATTGTTCACGGAAATGCGTCGGTTGACGAGGCCATTGAGGTTTTAACCAGTGGTAAACCATAGCAATCGGATGAACATGCCGCACCCAAGTTTGAGGCTGCGGCGTGAGGGTCATCTTCGATGATTTCAATGAAAGGGTGCGTGAACATGAAAACGGGGGATACGACAGGAATGCAGTCCGAAAAGAACGAAGACGCCGGTTGGGAAAACCTTGATCGCTGCCGTCAGGATATCGACGCTATCGATACCCGTATACTTTCGCTTTTGGGTGAACGGCTTGATGCGGCGGCCGCCATCGGGCGGATCAAGGACAGGCTGGGGCTGGCGGTTTTTGATCCCGTGCGTGAAAAAACGATCCTTGACCGGATGGCCGCAAAAGGTCTTTCCCGTCTTACGCCGGATGCGATTCGGGATATTTTTACCCGGATCATTTCCGCGGGGCGGGCGGTTCAAGGACCGTTGAAGGTTGGGTTTCTGGGACCGGATGCGACATTTTCGCACCAGGCTGCCATTTCCATTTTCGGCAATTCAGCCGAGTTTTGCCCGTTCGGCGCCTTTGAAAATATTTTCGGGTCCGTGGAGAAGGGCCGCTGCCACCAAGGGGTTATTCCGGTGGAAAATTCCCTGGAAGGCTCTGTTGCGGGGGTTTGGGATCTGTTTAACAAATTCGATCTGAAAATCTGTGGAGAGTATTATCACCGGATTCGGGTTAGTCTGATGGCCCGGGATATGGACCTGAACAACATCAGAAAACTCTATTCCCATCCCATGCCGTTGGCCCAGTGCCGTTTATGGCTCAAAAGCCATCTGCCGAATGTTCCGTTTGAGCGAGTGGAAAGCACGTCCCTTGCCGGCAAAATGGCGGCCGATGATCCGAACGGCGCGGCTTTGGGCAGCCGCCTTCTGGCGGAAACCCTGGGGCTCGGGCTGCTCAGGGAAGATATCGAAGATGAGCCCCATAACGTGACCCGGTTCCTGGTGGTGGGAAAGAGTGAGCCCCAACCCACCGGAAACGATAAAACCACCCTGATGTTTTTTCTGGGCCATCGCCCGGGGGCGCTGGCCGGGA
>JAFCZI010000134.1 GCA_019314425.1 Deltaproteobacteria bacterium
CGTCCACCAGAACACGCGCTCCCGTCACGTTGGCGCTCACCGAAAGGGTGGTCTTCCGGGAAGGAACAGGTTTGGTGACCGTGGCGCCACTGGAGGCCAGTTGAAACACGAAATTCCCCTCATCGTAAAAGGTGTCTTTCATCTTGCCGTACTGGGGCGTCTGGCCCCGGTTATAGTGCAGGACTCTTCTGTGAAGATACATGCCCAATTCCGTGCCCGTCACATAGCCGTCTTTGTCCACGTCCGCGTCCCCGCGAAGGGCCCGCAGAACCAGCGGCGTGAAGATGCTCTGGGCCGGCACCTCTTCCCCCGCGCTTCCCGCCGTAATGAACTGACGCACCGGGCGGGCTGTATAATCGGAGATGTGCGGCGGGTGGGACGGCAGGGCCTTGACCTTGAAGATAGAACCCGAAAAGCAGCTATCGAACAGAAACAGGGCATGCTTGGCTTCAATCCTTCGGCACCAGGCCATAATCTGGCTCATATTCAGGGCCTTTCGGGCAAATCCTTTTTCATCGGACCGGGGGTCCGGCGCATCCGCCGGCACCAGATATCCTTTTCGGCCCCCTTTTCGTGTGTACCCGTGACCGGAAAAGAAAAAGACCAGCCGGTTGTTGGCGTCAAAGCCGTAATCGTCAATGAAGTCCTCAAAAGCTTTTACCAACTGCCGGCTGGTGGGGTTCAGAACCTTCCTCACATGAAATCCCTGAGCATCCAGGGCGGAGGCCACCTGCGCAATTTCCGAAGGGATGCTCTCCAGATCCGGCCACTCCCTTGTGGTATAATCACTTACCCCGACAACAAGCGCGTAACTCCCCTCGTATAGCCCCACACGTTTCCCGGAGGAATCCGCTATCACCACTTTAATCCCCTTGCTCTGAGCCCCGCAGCAGGCCGGAACAAAGGCAAAATGATGGCATATGAGAGCGAAAACAATGGCCGTCAGGGTGAAAAAAAGGCCCGTTGCGTGTTTCCGGTTCACGGTTTTCATGGTTCCTCCCGTTGCTTTGAAGCTTTGGACATCGGTGTTCTTGCAGTTCCCCGTTATGCTTCGTTCCCTCGTTACTTGAGAGAATACTGGAGATGCTACCATGAAGAACGATCTTGAACAACTTTTTGTTGACGATACCGACTGTTTACAAATTGCGACCACTCAAAGTGTGGTGCATGAAAGCATGCTTTACAGTTATTTGTCTTGTTGCTAGACTGGTGCTCATCCACGGATGAGAAAATTTGTTCAAGTTCAAGGAAGGCGATAATTGTAACTGAAAGGAATCTACAATATGAAAAAGCATCCAGTTGATTTTCGGCTGCCGGGTTCGAAGCGAATAAGTTTGTTCTGTTTTGCCTTTTTTTCCCTCTTGTTTTTTTGCACAAGCGCTTTTCTCCCCGGATTCACCCCTTCCCGAGCGGAGGGAGTGGCGCTTGCGGGGAACGATTCCGGCGGTCGGTCTTCTTCCCGGTCCTTGTGGGAAAGCGACCTGAACCTGGACGAAGCAGTTGAAAGGCTCACCGAAACGCTGGTGGAGCAAGGAAAGCTTGTAGGCCAACCCGTGTTGATCAGTCCCAATGATCTTTACGACGCGAGAACCGGCTTGAGTCTGCCCCTGGCCACGCAGTTGCGGAATAAACTCATTACCGAGATAAAAAACCGGGGGGGCAGAGCGCTTCTCTCGTGCGCGGACGAAGAAAAATTTATGATCCTCCAGGGAACCTGGCAGAAACAGGGGGAGGATCTGAGCATAGATTTGAAGGTGATGAAATTCGGTGTGAATGGACTCGAGGCGGTGGCTTCAGCCTCTGAAAAGGTGCCGCTGAAAAAGATTGACGCAGAATCTCTGACGCCTGACAGGGGATCGTGGGCAAGGTATCTCGTGCGAAAGCTGGAGCAAAAAAACGCAAACCTGAACAGTCTGAAAGTTCATCTATGCGATTTCAGTGTCAGGAGCAAAAAGTGCAATTCCGATCTTGGGCCGTATCTAACCGGATGGCTGCGCCCGGCCCTGGCCGAAGGCCGCGTGTTTGTTCCCCTGGATCAACAAAGGGCGCTCAAGGGTCTGACAACGAATACCCTTCGCACCAGAGGGACACGTGCCATCCGGCCGGAGCAGCGCAAGCCTGATGCCGGCGCCGGCCTTACAGCCGATCTTCTTAAGGCCGATGGAGAGATCAAAGGCGAGGTCTGGCTTCACGAGAAAAAGGTGGAAGTACGGGTAAGAGTGACCGACCGGCAGGGTCGGCAGATCACAGCTGCGGCTGTTGCTGTTCCGCCGGAGCTTTTCCCCGGGGATCTGCTCAAACCGACTTCCTCCGACCCGGGTTTCAGGTCGACCGCTGCGAAAACAGGGTCAGAAGGTATTTCCAAGGACGGGCTCAAGGTGGAACTTACGACGACCCGGGGCGAGGGAAGACCCCTGTACCACAATGGCGAGCATATCAAATTCCTGATCCGTCTCAACCGTTCGGCCCGGGTGTATCTGTTCGACCTGGACCCGGAGGGCAACGCCGTCCTCCTGTACCCGGTGGACGAGAACGGCCGTCTTGCCCAAAGCGGACAGTGCGGTTCCCTCCCCCCGCCGGGCGTACCCATAATCCTGCCCGAGGACGGATGTTCCTACGATCTGGTGGTAGACAAACCGTATGGCAGGGACCGCGTTTGGGTTGTGGCGGCGGAATTGCCGCTCCAGTTCCCGAGAGAGCTTACGGGCAAATGGAAAAAAGCGGACTTCCTTGTGAAGAAACTCAGGGAGCAGGGGTTTTCACGAAGGGGCGGGTATGCAGAGTCAGAAGTGGAGGTAACAACAAGACCTTAGCGCATCGGTGGTCCGACGGATCGTCATGCCGGACACGCTGTATACCTCGTGATTTTGGCTCAAAAACTAAGGCAATACTCAGTTTTTGAGCGTCACCCTCACCTGCACCAACCTTCCGCCTATAACTCCACCGATCGTCGGCATCCTTCATTTTTCGGTTTACATCTATGGTTTTCCAATCACACGATGCAGGTGCGGCTTCAGCCGAGCAGCTTGAGCCCATGTGCGGATAAATCCGCACCTACAAAGCGTTAAACCACTTTTTGGATGAAGGATGCCCGGTCGTTTATGACTTTTTTCTTGACCTCCACGAAAAACTTCATTAGGATTAAAACTGACTGAGTGCTCAGTTGGTTTTTCATGGCGGGTCCTAAGGAGTTCATTCGTATGTCCAAAAAAGAGTCCATTCTTAAGGCGGCCACATGGCTTTTCGCCAAAAAAGGCTTCAAGGATGCATCCATGGCGGAGTTAAGCAAACTCACCGGGGCTGCAGAAGGGACAATATTCTACCATTTTAAGAATAAAGAAACGCTTTTTCTGGCCGTACTGGAAACGGTAAAACTGAAAATTATCAATGATTTTAACGGGTACACGGCCAGGAAGCATTTTCAAAACGGGCTGAAAATGGTGGAGGAGGTCGTCTCCTTTTATCTCTATCTGGCCGGACACAGCCCGGATCTGTTTATGTTGCTCCATCGGCACGACGCCTATGAACTGGCTGAGGTGAATCCGATCTGCCGGGAATATCTTGAAGATACCTACAACGGCCTCGTTGACATCTTTGAAAAAGCCGTAAATCTGGGGAAAAAAGATGGGACCATAGGGGCTGTGCCCGCCAGAAAAATGGCGTTGATTCTTTTCACATTGACCGATGGGCTGGTTCGTTTCAACAGCTACAATCTTTATAACGCAGGTGCACTGTCCAGTGAACTGATCGCCTCTTGCAGAAGGATGCTTGCAAGCGATTAATGATTGCAACAGACAAGTCTTTCACAACAAGGAGAAAAATTCATGCTGACCAGAGTGTTTCCATTTTTGGGCTGGTTCAAAGATTACGGCATAACGAGTTTAAGGACTGACTTCCTCTCGGGCCTTACCGTTGCGCTCGTCCTGATTCCCCAGTCCATGGCCTACGCACAACTGGCGGGACTGCCGCCCTACTATGGCCTATATGCCGCATTTCTGCCGCCCATGGTTGCGGCCCTGTTCGGATCGAGCCGTCAACTGGCCACCGGCCCCGTAGCGGTAGTATCCCTCATGACGGCAGCATCCCTTGAGCCCCTTGCCACAGCAGGAAGTCCGGGCTACATCGCCTATGCAATTCTTCTGGCACTGAGCGTAGGCGCTCTCCAGTTTACGTTGGGCGTCCTGAAACTGGGGCTGGTGGTCAACTTTCTGTCCCATCCGGTCGTGAACGGATTCACCAATGCCGCAGCCATTATTATCGCATCCTCTCAACTTTCCAAAATGTTCGGGGTCTATGTGGACAAGGCCCAGCACCATTACGAGACAATTATACGCGTCATTCAATCCGCCTGGCACTATACCCACTGGCCCACGCTCGCCATGGGGGTCTTGGCGTTTGGGATCATGTACGGTTTGCGGCGAATATCTCCGAAGATACCCAATGTTCTGGTGGCGGTGGTCATCACCACCCTCATATCCTGGGGGATCGGTTTTCAGCACAACGAGGCCGTTGACGTTTCAGCCATTCAATCCCCGGAAATCAGGGGTATGGTGGAACAATTCAACCGTTCGGTTGCCATCATTCCTTCACTCGCCGACGAGCGGAGCGAAGTGAATAAAGCCCTGGATGTGGCCAACCAAAATCGGGATCTTGTCGGGGTATTGAATGCGGAACATGAAATCAATGTCTTCACCATCAATATGGCACGGGTGCATCAAGAGATCCATAAAATCCGATCCGCCATACGGGAAATGTTGTTTGAGGGTGTTTTAGAGGAAGATGGAAGGCTGAAATTCTATCCGAAAAACACACTTTCTGAAGGCTTTAAGGGAGACGGCCGCACCTGGCGCATAAAAGTAGGGAACAAGGCGCTGAAAGCGGATCAACTTCTTATGATCGGCGGCGGTATGGTGGTGGGAGCGATCCCGAGCGGACTTCCGACCCTGAGCATGCCCAAGGTGGATCTAGGGGTTATCCTCCATCTTCTGCCCTATGCGGCCATCATCTCGCTATTGGGTTTCATGGAGGCCATCAGCATCGCCAAGGCCATGGCCGCCAAAACGGGGCAGCGGCTGGATCCAAACCAGGAACTGATCGGGCAGGGTCTCGGGAATATTATTGGCGCAATGGGAAAAAGCTACCCCACTTCCGGTTCTTTCTCGAGATCTGCGGTGAACCTTCAAAGCGGGGCGATTTCAGGGTTATCGAGCGTGTTTACCAGTTTAATGGTAATCGTCGCACTTCTTTTTTTCACGCCACTGCTTTACCATCTGCCCCAGTCCGTTCTAGCCGCCGTCATCATGATGGCCGTCATCGGGCTGATCAACGTTTCGGGTTTTGTCCATGCGTGGGAAGCCCAATGGTATGATGGCGCCATTGCGATCATCTCCTTTGTCGCCACCCTTGCCTTTGCCCCCCACCTGGACCGGGGCATCATGATCGGCGTCGTTCTGTCACTCCTGGTATTTCTCTACAAAAGCATGAGACCCAAAATGGCTTTTTTGAGCAGGGATGATGACCATGTATTGAGGTGTACAACCAACCACGGACTGCGCGAATGCAGGTACATTGCCATGCTTCGCTTTGACGGCACGCTGTTTTTTGCCAACGCCAGTTACCTTGAGGACCAGATCGCTGACATCATGCTGAGAAAGAAAATGTTGCGGCATATTATTCTGGTATCCAACGGCATAAATGATATTGACGCTTCGGGTGAGGAAACGCTATCTTTACTCGTGGATCGAATCCGTAGCGCCGGAATTGATATCTCCCTCAGCGGGGTAAACGAAACCGTGATGAAAGTACTCGCAAGAACGCATTTTATAGCAAAAGTCGGAGAGGACCATATTTATCCAACAATGGAAAAGGCAGTTCAGGCCGTTCATGAAAAAACGCACAGGGGTGGCGAAGAGAAAGTCTGCCCCCTGCTGACGGCGTGTCATCTTTCAGAGCCCGTGAATGGCGCCTCATCAACCATGATAGCATAAGGAGTCAACACATGCCCGTTATCGGTATTTTCAGCGGTACATTTTGCAGGGAGGAACCCGTTGTTCAAGAACTTCATAAGCGAATCGGCTATGAGATTGCTTCGGACAATGACATGGTCAAAAAAGCGAGCGGTCTTTGCGGCATTGCAGAAAGCAAAATTGAACGTGCATTTTCCGCCAAAACATCCGTATTCAACAATTTCACCCATGAAAAGGAGCGTTCCATCGCCCATGTGAAGCTGGCGGTTGCCCAGACGCTTCTGGAAGACAAGGTGATTTTCAGCGGTTTTTCAAGTCAACTGATTCCTGAAAAAATCTCCCATGTGCTTCGCGTCTGTCTGATTGCCGACATGAAATTCAGAAAAGAGACAGCCGCCGCCAAAATGCAGTTGTCAGAAAAGGATGCCGCAGCCCTGATTCGAAAACAGGACGAAGAACGCGCCCTCTGGGTGCAGATGCACCTTGAAACAGCAGACCCGTGGGATGCGTCGCTCTACGATACGGTAATTCCCATGGACAAGACGGATGTGGATCAAGCCGTTATCACCATCCATGACCATGTGAAAAGCGACCTGCTCCAACCCAGCGACGCATCCCGGCAGGCAGCGAATGATTTCCTGCTGGCGGCCTCCGTGGGGGCAACCCTAACAAGGGAGGGCCACAACGTGGCGGTGGATGAACTAAAATCCATTGCGGCCCGGGTTCCCGGCGTTTTGTCGGTTAGCACAAAGGTGGGTAAAAACTACCACCAGTCGGACGTCTATCGAAAATTCGATTTTCAGGCGCCGTCAAAAGTGCTTCTGGTGGATGATGAAAGGGAGTTTGTACAAACCCTTTCGGAAAGGCTGTTGATGCGGGATATGGGATCAGCCGTCGCATATGACGGAGAATCGGCCCTTAAACTCGTAAATGATGATGAACCTGAAGTGATGATTCTAGACCTCAAGATGCCCGGCATTGACGGGATCGAGGTGCTGAGACGCGTGAAGGAGACCCGTCCCGAGATCGAGGTGATTATCCTCACAGGCCACGGGTCGGAAGCTGACCGGAAGATCTGCATGGATCTGGGGGCCTTCGCCTATCTCCAGAAGCCTGTGGATATTGCGATCTTGACGGATACCCTGAAAGAGGCCAATGAGAAGATCAGGAACAAGACTGAGGCCGTAGAATAAACCGAATTCTTGAGTACACGGCTATGAAATTCTTAAACAGGATAAAACCGGAGTTCTGGGACCACCGCATTTTCAGCGAAGGCCCCTACGGCTCTCACTTCAATTTTCGACGCACCTGGTATGCGGCGGTTTGTCTGACCTCGGCGGTTGTCCTGGCGCCCCTCATATTCATGGCGGTCATGGATTACAGAGCCACACGGCACGAAGTTGAATCCGAGATCCTTTTAAGGACATCCAGGCTCGTGTCCAACACCCGAAGGACCCTGTCCTATTTTCTTGACGAACGTAAAGCCGCCCTTGATTTCATCGTCCATGACAATAATTTCAAATTGAACGTAACCCCTGAACGAATGGAACAGGTTCTTGAAAATCTAAAAAAGAGCTTCGGCGGTTTTACGGATCTCGGCTGCATTGACCATTCGGGAATTCAGAATGTGTACGCGGGCCCCTACAACCTGACAGGGAAAGATTACAGCGATCAGGCGTGGTACAAACAAGCCGTCAAGCGCGGCGTGTTCATCAGCGACGTGTTCAGGGGCTTTCGGCACATTCCGCATATCGTCATTGCGGTAAAATACTACCCATCGGAAGCGGGTTCTTTTCGGGTGCTCAGGGCAACGCTGGATACGGCGAAATTCAACGATCTGCTGTCGCATCTTGAAATAGACGGTCATGGAGATGCGTTTGTCATCGATCATAAAGGGGTGCTGCAAACTCCGTCCCTTTTTCATGGAGAAGTTCTGGAAAGCATTTCGTTGCCCGTACCCGATTTCGCCCCCGAAACAAAGGTATTCCAGTGGGTAACGGAAAAGGGCGTCCCCCTTGTGATCGGGTACCGGTATATTACCCATACGCCGTTTATTCTGATGGTGGTCAAACACAAAGAAGAGCTGATGAAATCCTGGGAAAATTCCCGGAGGGAACTCATCGGGTTTCTCTTTACCAGCGTGGCTTTTATTCTGTTCGTTATTCTCTGGGGGGCCACCTACCTGGTTAACAGGATATTCCGGTCGGACCAAAAATTGGTTGCCAGCCTTCATCAAGTTGAATATGCTAGCAAGATGGCCTCCATCGGAAGATTAGCGGCCGGCGTGGCCCATGAAATCAATAATCCCCTGGCCATTATCAACGAGAAAGCGGGGTTGATGAAGGACCTGCTTCTCCTCAAAAAAGAATACAAGGGGAATGAAAGGCTCATGGGCATG
>JAFCZI010000135.1 GCA_019314425.1 Deltaproteobacteria bacterium
GGTCGAGGGAAATGTCGCCTTCGGAAGAAGAGAATAGATACGCAACAATCATAATTTATTCAAGGCTTCTTCGGTGATTTCACCCACCGACATTTTCCGGATATGGCCCGATTCATAGATTTCGATTTCATGGGGTTCGCCCAGGTGTTTTTCCATGTCTTTTCTGGCTTCGTGAGCGCCCAGATTTCCCATAAGCCACACGGTGTATCCACGGACTGAAGGGTCCTGATCCGCGAGAAAGTCAAAAAAGTACAGGGTGTGCTTGCGTATGAAAAGCCCTTGGGTTTTTGAGATCCTGCCCAGGGCTTTCAACGCATCAATTCTACGGTTCACATCCCCCGTGAACTGGTAGAGTTGCGCCGTATATCCGCCATACAGATCGGGTCGCTGGGCTATAATTTCACCAATGGCCTCAAAAGCGCCCAGGGGAAAAGCCGCCGTATCCGTGAGAGAATAAAAGAGCCCCTGCAGGAGTTTGGAAACGATCTTCGGGTCCCTGTCCCCCACAATGGCACAAGCGCCCCCAAGGGTCTCAGCGGCTCTTTGGCGCAGGAGGCTGTCCCCGGAATAGAGCAGGCGTTGAAGATACCGGATGATTTTCTTGTCGTCTTGGGCGGCATCCAATATGGGGTCAATCTGATAGCTTTTGACCTTTTCCTCCACCTCCTTTTTGGACATTCGTTTCCCAGGGGCCTTTTTTCGCCGAGGAACCGGGACATCGACCGGAGCGCTCTCCAAACGTTCTTTGGCCCCTTCAGCTGTGACTTCCTGAACTTCCTGATGCAGCCTGATAAAATAAAGTGCCCCGGATGTTTTTCGACCCTCATAGGTTCCGGAAGGGATCACAAGGTGTGTGATGAGATCGTAATTCTCGACAATTTCCTGTTTATAATCGTCGTCGGCTACCAACCCCCACGCCAGGTCCCAGTCCATGTTGCAGCCGAACAAAAGGGCCTCGATCAGGGCGGCGCCAAGATTGTGTCCGGTTTCATCGCAGGCATAGACCGCCCCGCACGAACACATCCCCACAGGCATCTCACCAGGCTTTCTGGTGGGCAGTTCCTTTGGCTTTTCAACGGGCAGACCACAAAAAGGGCATTTGGCCCTTTGGATCGGTTCTCTTCCAAAAAATTTTCGATCAAGCATTTTTATTGATGTTCCAATAGGGTTACGGGTGAAGGCAGGTTGAAACTTCGGGTATCTTCATCGTACTCAAAATCGACAATTTCCAGGCCCCATCGGGAAGATTTGAATTGGATAACCCAGTATCGGTATTGGGGTCCGGCAAATTCACAACTGATATTGCCGCTGCGCGCATCCATTTGCATCAGCTTGGCGGCAATTTCCTCTTGAAAAATTCCGGTGATATGGATCTTGTCGTCGTCATCAAGTTCCAGTTTCAACGTGGATGGGGCTTGTTGCTCCGTCATTTTGCCGGTCCCGGAAGATCCAGGGTCATGCACTGGTTCTCTGATCCGCACGATTTGGTTGAAACACTGGGTTGGTTGCCGCCGGGGCCCCCACCAAGGGCATAATTGGTGGCGCTGGCCACTTTCTCCAGCGTATATGCCGAGCATTTTGGGCAGGAAAGATCTGCTTTTTCATCCGCGCTCATAAACAGCTTTTCAAAGATTTCACCGCATTCAGCGCATCTGAATTCATAAATAGGCATTGTTTTGCTCCTTGCGTATGTCGTATAAGGAAGAATATAGTCATAAACACAGCCAAAGTCAAACAACCATGATCCTTTCCTTTCATCCCTGTTTTACGGTCGACCACCAGATTATTCTGGGGGACCGCTCTCTCAATGAAGAGGACCGCCGACTGATTCGCAGCGCCCATGCGGTCATTTTACCCCAGGGACGGGCCGATGGGGTGTTTCATGCGTGTCAGAATGCCGGGGCGCCCATGTTTCCCAACTATGAAATGCGCCAGGCGTATCCCGGAAAGGTGGGGCAAAGTCGGTTGTTCCACGCATTTCAACTTCCCCATCCCAGGACCTTTCGCTGGAGAAGGGTGGACCTGTTTAAGGAAGCGCTGCTACCCCATGAATTCCCCTTTGTGGTCAAGGACGATGGCAGCCACGAAGCCAAAGGGGTTTTTGTGGTAACCGGTCCGAAATCCCTGAAGACGGCATTGGATTTTCTGGTGTTGAAGGAGGGTGGTGGAAACAACGGCTTTGTAACCCAGGATTTTGTGGCCTCCGGCGGAAATGTTCTGAGATCGGTCATTATGGGAAAACAGATCCTGACCTACTGGAAACGCCCGGTTAAACCGGGACAGGTCATTACCACCATCAGCAGAGGCGCCCGCATCGACCCTGACTGGGAACCTGCCCTTCAGGAAAAAGGAAAGGTGCAGGCTCAGGTTCTGGCCCGGCGCACGGGGATTGATCTGGCCGCTGTGGATTTTGTATTTCCCCTTTCGGAAGAGGACCCCGGGCCGCTTTTTCTGGAGATCAATTACTACTTTGGAAGACGGGGGCTGGGTGGTATGGATGCCTACTACCGGTTGCTTTTCAGGGCCGTCCAGGACTGGTTGAAGGGGATCGGCTTAAACCCTGAGACCGTTGAGCTCGTCTGAATGGCGTCGTAAAAAGTCCCATCTACTGCGTTGCAGTGGTTTTTCAGAATCTCAACATACGACATGTATGCCTACGATCCTGAAAAACCACTACGCCTTGTATATGGAACCTTTTACAACGTCATCTATCGGTGGATGCGTGACTTTTTACGGCGCTATCAGTTCTTAAAGGAATGAACCGGCGCGGGGATGTGGCCCCCGCATTGAACAAATCCGCTGGATGCGCCGGAAGCCCGAATGGCCATGATGGGAGAGGCCCCGAAGAGTCCGCCCCAGTGTACCCATTCGCCGGAGTTTTTTCCGGGTACCGGGATCAGCCGGGTGGCTGTGGTTTTCTGGTTGATGACGCCGATGGCCATTTCATCTGCAATGAGGGCACTGATGGTGTCGGCATCCGTATCCCCGGGGATGCAGACCATATCCAGTCCCACGGAACACACCGAAGTCATGGCTTCCAGTTTTTCAATGGAAAGGGTACCTTCTGCCGCAGCATGGGCCAGGGCGCTGTCTTCGGCAACGGGAATAAACGCGCCGCTCATCCCCCCCACTGAAGAGGAGGCGAAAAGTCCGCCTTTTTTGACGGCATCGTTCAACATGGCCACTGCGGCGGTGCTGCCCGGTGCGCCGATTTTCTCAATACCCATGGCCTGCAGGATTTCACCCACGGAATCCCCCACCTTTGGGGTGGGCGCCAGTGAAAGGTCGATGCCGCCGAAGGTCGCATCAATACCGCGCGCCACTTCCCTGCCAAGGAGCTCGCCCACCCGGGTAACCCTGAAAGCCGTTTGTTTGATTTCGCTTGCCAGCATCTGCAAATCCAGATCCGGGTTAGCGGCCCGCAGCCGCTCGATGGCCCGTTTCACCACACCCGGGCCGGAGATGCCCACATTGACCACCGCTTCCCCCTGACCGAAACCGAGATAAGCGCCGGCCATAAAGGGGTTGTCTTCCGGCATGTTGGCGAAAACGCAAAGCTTGGCGCAGGCGAATCCGCCCTGGTCTGCACTTTTCTCTGCGGCACGTTTGATGATCCGCCCCAGTTGCAGAATGGCATCCATGTTGATGCCGGCTTTGCTTGTGGCTACGTTGACGGAGGCGCAGATCCGATTCGTCTGGGAAAGGACCTGGGGCAGGCTTTCCATGAGTCGGGCTTCGGAAGGGGTGGTTCCTTTCTGTACCAGGGCCGTGAAACCGCCCAGAAGGTCTACCCCAACGGACTCTGCGGCATGGTCCAGGGCATGGGCCAGTTGCAGGTATCCCGCTTCATCGGTCCGGCCCCCGATGGCGCCGATGGGCGAGATGGCCAGGCGTTTGTTGACCACCGGGATGCCGTAACGATCCGAGATGCGCTCGCAGGCAGGTACCAGGGAACCGGCGACACGTTTAATCTTGTCAATGAGGTTTTCACAAAACCTTGAAACATCGGAAGAGACGCAGTCGGTGATGTTGATGCCGAGGGTGACGGTGCGCACGTCCAGATTCTCCTCCTGGAACATGCGGACGGTTGAGAGGATGTCTTCTTTTCTGTTCATGACGGTGTTTCCTTATGACATTTGGGCATGGGGACTCGACTGGTGGCGTCAAAAATATCGGAGTGCATCAGGGTGACTTTCACCGCCATGTCGGCCAGAAGCGCTGTGAGCTCAAGGCGGACCGCTTTGACGTCCACATCGGGGGGGACGGTGAGTTCACCAATGATGGTGAAACGATCTTCTTTGAGTGGGCCTTGGGCATCGGTTCGACAGATAAGACTTTCCACATTGATTTCATGCTTTGCCAGGCAGGTGGTAACCGTGGAAAAATTGCCCGGCACATCAATTCCCGTTATTGCCAGAACGAAAGGCGCCCCATGTCCGGCAGGCGGGATCGACGCATCGCGGCGCGGCAGAACGCTGATGGCCGGTGTACCGGCATCCTCAACTTTTTCCAGCCCCACGCGAACGTTTTGGGCGGTGACCCCGGTCTCGAATGTGGCCATGAGGGTGATGACAAAGTAGCCCAGGCGGACATTTTGATCCAGTACTTCAATATTCCCACCAAGGCGCGTGATGGCGCCGGTGAACCGACCCACCAGGCCCACCCGGTCTTCGCAGATGACCGTAATTGCATAACGGGTCGTATTTTTCAAAGCGGTTTCCTTTCGAAGTCCTCATCCTTTTCATAACCAACGACGTCCTCTTTGGAAAAGTCCCGGCCGGAAATACCCTCCCGCTTTTCGGACATTTTAATCCAGCCTTCAATCCAGCCCAGTACCCGCTCTTCCCCATAGGCGGCTTTCCAGCCCGCCACCAGCATGTCCACAGAAATGTCCGCATAGACCCCATGTTCAGCAACGTATTCCATGAATCGCTTATGCTCCAGATTGAAAGATTGAAATATGGAGTCCTCCCGACCGTTGAATTCGAGAGGCGCTACGTTGTGCCGCACGCACAGTTCCCGATTGAAGGCGGGCGTTGCTTTTACCCATTTATCTTCCAGAAAGAACTCAACATAACCGTGGTATACAAACAGATCACTTCCCAGTAATTCCAGAAGCTGGCGTGTGGCCAGATGGTTTTTCACATCTGCAAAACCGATCCTGGAGGGAATTTGGCAGGCTCTGCCAAGCGCGCAGAGCAGCGAGGCTTTACAAACGCAGTATCCCCGGCCGTTCTTCAAAATATTGCTGGCGCGGTAGTGCTCCGGCAGATAGCAGGGGCAATAAGGATCGTATCGGATACCGTCTCTCACGGCGTAATAGATTTTCACAGCTTTATCCACGGGGTCTTTGCTGCCATTGATGGTTTTCTCGGCATGGGCGCGTATGGCCGGGTGATCGCTGTCAATGATGTCGGTGGGATTCAAGTACCGAGGATCCATTTTTTGCATGATTTTTTACTCCCTGTTTAAAAAAATCCATGATCGCAATGAGAATCCGTTTTTTTCTTGACGCATCATTGCGATATCGCTATGTATGTGATCATATTTGATGGTTCATTAGTGATGACTCACTTAAATTATCATTTCAGTAGCTTTCTGTCTATATAAAACTCCTAGGTAAGCCTAACAAAATGTCGGTTGAAAAGAAATTAAAAAAAGAAGATAAAGCTGCTCCGATCAAAAGCAGTGGAAAAGTCAAGCTGGAGATCTATGGTGAGGAGATGGTTGAGAAGATCGTTAAGCTGAGCGGAAACAGCGGGAGAGTTTATTTACCGCCGGACTGGGTGGGGTGCCGCGTAAAAATCGTTAGAGTGGATTAAGGGGTTGGCTTCATGGATGATGTGGAAAACGACTTGCTGATCAGAAAAATTAAACCCGAAGATGCCACGGAGATTACGGCCATTCAGGCTGCCATTACCAAGGTCCCATCGGGCATTGATTTCAGGTATATTATTGAAGAGCAGGTTCAGAAAAACGGAGATGTCAGCTTTTCGGCCGAATTGAACGGAAAAGTGGTGGGGTACATGATCAGCTATATTGTTTCTGGGGGATTTGGCCTTCAAAGGACCGCCTGGATTACTACTTTGGGCGTGGATCCCAAATATATGGGTCAGGGTATCGGCCGTTTGCTGGCGGAAAAGCTGTTGTCGGCTTACCGCGAAAAGGAGATCGATAATATTTTTACGGCTGTTCGGTGGGATTCTGTTGATCTTTTATCTTTTTTCAAGACGCTCGGGTTCGATCGGAGTGATCATATTCACCTCGAAAGGAAATTAGAATGGTAGCCTCAGTTATTCCTTGACAAAGCGCAGCGGAAATACGATAATCATTCTTTTCGGGACGTGGCGCAGTCTGGTAGCGCACCTGAATGGGGTTCAGGGGGTCCGGAGTTCAAATCTCCGCGTCCCGACCATAAAAATCAATGAGTTACCTTAATGTCGGATTTCCCCAATCCGGCATTTTTTTTGATTTACACCGCAATTTCCCTGCCAAAACCATCGTGCTTGAAATTGAGATTTTCCAGCAGTATTGATGCTGAATATAAAAATTGATGGTCTCGTAAAAAGTCACGAATTTATCTGTAGATGGCGTTGTAAAAGGTTCCATATACAAGGCGTAGTGGTTTTTCAGGATCGTAGGCAT
>JAFCZI010000453.1 GCA_019314425.1 Deltaproteobacteria bacterium
ATTCACCATGTCGATGGATGTTTTAATGAGGGCGACGGCATTCATTTTGGCGTTTCGGGTTTGCAGGCAGTACAGCTTTCTGTTTTCTACGGTAAACTCGAGGTCCTGGACCTCACGGTAGTGATTTTCCAGGGTGTGCCGCAATTGCATCAGTTCCGGATAAACGTCCGGCATTTCCCCGCGCAGTTTACGGATGGGTAGAGGGGTTCGAATGCCGGCCACCACATCTTCCCCCTGTGCGTTGATCAAATATTCCCCGAAGAAGCGGTTTTCTCCGTTGGCCGGGTCCCGGGTAAAGGCGACGCCGGTGGCGCTGTCGTTCCCCATGTTGCCGAAAACCATGGTGCAGATATTCACCGCCGTTCCGTTGGCCATCTCTTTGGTGATTTTGAACTCCCGTCTGTAATCAATGGCCCGTTTTCCCATCCAGGAACCGAATACCGCTTCCACGGCCATGTTCAGCTGCACATAGGGGTCCTGGGGAAAGGGTTTACCCGACTTTTTTTCCACCACATCCAGGAACCTGTCGCATGTTTTCTTGAGGGCCGCTGCATCCATATCAACATCTTCTTCTACTTTACTTTCTTTCTTTATATCGTCGAAAATAATGCTAAAATCTTCATCCTTTATGTCCAGGGCGATGTTCCCGAAAAGCTGAATCAGCCTTCGGTACAAATCGTATACAAAGCGCTCATTTTTTGAAATATTGATCATCCCTTTAACCGATGCTTCATTGAGCCCCAGATTCAGGATGGTATCCATCATGCCGGGCATGCTCATGGCAGCGCCCGATCGAACCGATACCAGCAGGGGGTTTTGGGGGTCGCCGAATTTTTTTCCCGTCTCTTTTTCAAGCGCCTCCATGGCAACCCGTATTTGGTCAGACAATTCCGGGTTAAGACCGGATTTTTTCTGCTCCAGATGGTCCAGACACGCTTCGGTGGTGATGACGAACCCCGGTGGAACGGGAAGTCCGATCTGGGTCATCTCGCAAAGATTAGCCCCTTTGCCGCCCAGGAGTTTCTTGTTTTTTCCATCCCCTTTGCTGAAAGGGTACACAAATTGCCTGTTTGTCATGATGATCCCCCCCCTTGGTCTTTTTTCCTGATATGTTCAAATAAATAGCTGAAACCCAACAGGGCCGCCCCCAGACCGGCGACCTTGATGAAGGACGCATCCTGAAAGAAGAGCCGGGAAACAACCACAGCGAAAACGGCGGCGAGAACTGCACGAAAAAGGAATATATAAAATTGGGTCATAGATTTATCAAGGGCCTCATTTCAACGTTTCTTGAATGGGACGATGACCCCCGGTTTTTTAGGGGGCTTCCGCCCATCATCCTCAACGGGTTGCTTCTTTACTTCTTTCAGCATAATCTTTTTGACGACCTCCAGCCTCATGGATTTTCCGCCCATGGTAAATATTTCACCTTCAATGTAGGCGTCTCTCAGAATCCAGGTAACGGTTTGCGTGGGGATGGTGAGCAGCAATAGGGTGATATGATACCAGTCTTTCTTCATGTCCGGTCTGATATCTTCCACACGCGCAAAAACGGTTGGTTTGTCTTCGTAATAAATTAAAATCACATCGCCTTCTCTGGCCATTTTGGAGTTCCCCCTATTCGTTGCTTTCGAGCGCAGAGCCCGGATCAGTCCTCAATTTTTCCACTTTGGCGTCAAAACTGCCGCCCAGATCGACGCCCACCTCCCGGGCGCGTTTTTTGGCATGCAGCCCGATGTTTCGGGTATCTTTCATGAACGTATCGCTTTGTTTGGCTGAAGGATCATAGCTGTCAATCCGGTCCTTTTCCGATGGGTGATAGGCACCCGGAACACGAGCTTTCTGAGATCAGTTTTTCCGCAATCGGGGCAGACCAGGGGATGCGGCCTCTTCCGCCTTCATGATGAGGCGCTGGAACCGGCGCGTGCAATTTTGACACTCATATTCAAAGATGGGCATGATAGAATGAAGCGGCAGAGCCGCAGTTTTGGGTTTTAAGTTTTTCAGCCAATGAACTTCTTGTTTTTTA
>JAFCZI010000454.1 GCA_019314425.1 Deltaproteobacteria bacterium
AATGATTTTGTCGGACTTTTCAAGCCTTCGAATGGTAGAGGAGTATGAAAAGCGGTTTTATGCTCAGGCATCCCGGAGATATGGTGAATTGCTGGATCATAAGGGTAAAGGCGCCCGGAAAATGGCAGACATTCGCGAACGATATGGTTCTGAGTGGGGCGATATTTCCATAGCGCTGCCCATGTGCGAGAGGATCGGAAATGAGCCGATCCGTGTGGGAGAGGTGTTTCCCGTAACAGCCATGGTTCACCTGGGGGACTTGAAGCCCGAAGAAGTCCATGTGGAACTTTATCACGGCAGCGTCCAATCCCTTGACACCATTTATGAGAGCCATACCGAATTGATGACGGTCAGAGAAGACAAAGGTAACGGGTCGTACCTGTACACCTGCAATTTAGCCTGCACCTCGTCGGGTCAGTACGGATTTTCGGCCCGGGTGACGCCGCGAGGGGATGAACTCATTAAAGGTACGCCCGGTTTTGTGACCTGGGCAGGGGCTGAAAAGGAGCAGTAGACACCATGGATACATTTCTGGCGAACCCCACCATCCTCTTGGTAACGCCCGAAGTCACCTACCTACCCAAGGGAATGGGAGACATTGCCGACAATCTTTCGGCCAAGGCGGGGGGGCTTGCCGATGTTTCGGCAACCCTCATCAGTGCCCTGTTCGAACAGGGCGCCGATATTCACGTGGCCCTGCCCGATTATCGAAGCATGTTCGGTGCGGGCACCGCTTCCCTTCAAATCAAGAAACTGGACGCCATTCGGCGTAAAATGCCCGCTGAGCGAATTCATCTGGCTGAAGATCGCGCCTTTTTTTATCTGGATCGGGTGTACTCCGATTACGGGGATGAGAACGGCAAGATCGCGCTGGCATTCCAAAGAGAAGTCATCAACAATATTATTCCACGGGTGCAGCCCGACCTGATACACTGCAACGACTGGATGACCGGCCTGATTCCGGCCATGGCCCGTCAGCAGGAAATCCCCTGTCTGTTTACTATCCACAACATCCATACGGTACAGCGTCCGATGCATTATATTGAAGATCGGGGCATTGATGCAGCGTCTTTCTGGCAGTACCTTTTCTATGACAATTACCCCTCAGGCTACGAACAGGTTCGGGAAAACCATCTGGTTGATTTTCTGGTGAGCGGTGTTTTTGTTGTCTATTTTGTCAACACGGTAAGTGAGACATTTCTGGAGGAGATCGTCAGCGGGCAACATGATTTTGTAAATGAATCCTTTCGAAGAGAGCTGGCCTGAAAATATAAGGCCGGATGTGCTGCAGGCATTACCAACGCCCCGGACCCAACCTTTGATCCGGAATCGGATAGAAGATTAACATGTAAATATGATGCGGACACCCATGTGGCGGGCAAGAGAGAGAACAAGAGAGCGCTGCAGAGCGCACTGGGGCTTTTGCAAGACGATGATGCCCCTATTTTTCTATGGCCGTCTCGATTGGACATGGTTCAAAAAGGTTGCCGGTTGTTGGCCCATATTCTGTATGATGTGGTGAGCCGTTATTGGGATGAACATCTGCAGATCGTATTTGTGGCGGACGGCGAGTTTAAAAAATATTTTCGTGAGATCAACTGGTTCCATAATTTGTTGGAGCGAGTGGCCATCTGCGATTTCGACGAAAGCTTTTCCCATCTTGGCTATGCCGCCTCGGATTTTGTGCTGATGCCGTCATTGTTTGAACCCTGCGGTCTTCCCCAGATGATCGGTCCCATCTACGGGTCCCTGCCGGTGGCCCACGATACCGGCGGCATTCACGACACCGTGGCTCATATGGATGATCCCTGGGAAAAGGGCAACGGATTCCTGTTTAAGACATTCGACCCGAACGGTCTGTCGTGGGCCATTGACCAGGCCATGGCGTTTTACAACCTGCCCATGAATGTGAAAAACAAAGAAATTACGCGGGTGATGCGTCAAAGCAAGGCCGCTTTTAATCATTCGGTCACGGCGCGAAAGTATATGGATCTCTACGAAAAAATGCTTGAGCGGCCTTTGATCAATG
>JAFCZI010000007.1:0-3012 GCA_019314425.1 Deltaproteobacteria bacterium
ATGTCACGGATGTATCAGGTCTCTGATACTTGAAATCCACCCAGATCCGCCACAAATTCATCTTTCGGTCGTAATACTCCTCAAGGGAGGGCCGGAAATACTCCATGTCTAAATACATTATCCGCTTTTGATAATAGTACCTCGGGTCTTTTGACTTAATCTCCAGAACATATACCGGTCGTTTCTGCCACTTGGTGTAAAGGTTGGGACCCTCAATCTTGACGCTCGGGGCCGGATTATAGGAGGGAACCAAAATAACGGCCTGCCCAAGGATTTCATATTCATTGGGATAGATCGTACTTGATATTTTCTGCCAGTCAGCCGCCCATGTATCCCAGGTCAACTCCGTTCCAAATATCGGATCCTGAGCATCACTTCCGGAGAGTATCCGTATTCTCCTCATGCCCGGCAGGTACGACACAAAATAGTCAGAACGTTCCGGGTCCATAAAACGGGTACGGACAAAGGCAAAACCCTTGAGGTCTGGCGGGTAAACAACCACCATTGCGCCCTTTTCGATGACTCCTTCCTCTTTATCTTTGGGAGCCCCTTCCATAAAATAATCCTTATCATACTTGGAAAAGGACCTGCCCATGTAGCGATTCCAGTATAAGTTGCAACGGATAGTGCGCTCCAGCTTACCTTCAGCATCAAAGTTGATAAAATTAATTGTCTGAAAAGAAAACTCATCCAAAAATGAAATATTGGCTGCAGCATAGGCCCACATAGCCTCCGAGCCGTTTTTTGGATGAATAAAGGGTATGCCGCACTTATAACCGACGAGCCTCTGGGTCTCCGGATCAAGACTGACCTTCCCCATCTGCTCCTTAGTCTGCTCGACCAGCAACTTTTGAAAATAAACGGGACGCGTAGCCTCAACCTCTATCTTTAAAAGAGGCGCGTACGCGCCGGGACGAAGACGCTGCAGGATTGATTCAGGAAAAATCTTATCGAGGTTAGGAAAACTCTTATAATTTTCAGGAGTTATAACCGTCCCGGGCTTAATTTCCGGGGCAGGATCGTTCAGAGCAACAAGCTGCGCTGAATTAAAGCCCAGCATTTTTTCCCATCCCTGCTGCAATTCATCGTTCCAGCCCCTCGTTTTCGTATATTCCGCTTTAAAACCAGCTTCGGGCATCTTCAGGTGCTGGAAGATCTTGAATTCCGCCAGTGCCTGGGATACAATCGACAACGAAAAAACAGTCACCATTGCCACCAAAAACAAATTTGTTTTTACATTCTTCTTAAACATTTTCATCTCTTCATCTCCTCTTAACATTTACAATTAATACACTCATAACACACTACCCCCCCCACCCCACACAGCGGGGATGAGGGGGGGCATAACACCATATTATTATTTAAAATTGATATTTCACTTTAACCCAAACATTATCACTATCACGGAACATACCATGACTTTGATCTCTCTTACCGGTAATCACCATGAATCCTACCTCCGGTCTCCAATGGTCACCGAACCAGAACCGACAGGACGCCTTGAGCAAAGTAGCATTATCATTATTCAAATCAGTGGTAAATGCCAGCTGGGGTCTGATCATACCACTCATATAGGTGGTATGTATCAGGCCGGTAATATCATACTTATTCCCGGGGATTTACAATGGTACGGGGCTTCCCAAAAATCTCCGGAATGTATCGTGTGGGCATGGAGAAATTGAAACGAGGTGAAAAACTGTTTTCTGGAATTAAGCCAAGACACCCTCAACGGCCAGTCAAAACCCACCATATACCGGAGCACATCTCTCTTCTCAAATTCGACCCCGGAGTCAGCAGGGGATGCCGCTCCTGATTTTATTCTCTCTATCCAGTCGGTGGAAAAAGGTTTGTTAAACCGGTAGTATGACTCGATGCGAAACGTCGGATTGGCCACCTGCCCAATAGCTTGTACCAATGGACGGATAAAATCCATCTCACGAGACACGGTAAAACCCAACACGGGCTTTCGATGATAAACCATGTCCAGATCAAGCCCATACCCCGGGCCATCGCCAATGTTGCCCCCATTCGCCACACCATAAATCATGCCGGGATTATCCCTGCTTCTGGTCAGTACCGGCATATCACTCCAGCCATAGAAGGCATTCAGGGTAAGAAAGGTGTTGCCCCAGTTCCCCTTAAACCGAAAGGCCAAGGTGCTGTTCTCGAAATTCCTGGCTTTGCGACGGTCGTAGATATTCAAATCCCTGAGACCAGGCGGCATGTCATAGGGCACAGGGAACGCCCACACACCGCCGTTGCGGGGACCGATGTTAAAAAGAGTTCTTGATTCCGTCTCAGGTGTCCAGATAAACTCCAAACCTATCCCGCTGACTGGGCCGACGCTAACTTCAGGAAAATATTCCACCTTGGCGATCCATGTAGGAACCCGGCTCTCCTGATATCCATAATCCGAGTCGCGCAGTATGTACATGCGGCGGTAATCAATCGGATTAATCATATCCATCAAACGAAATAAATCCGTCTGCCCCCACGCCACCGTCTGCTTGCCGATACGCAGGTTCAATTTACGTGAAAAATAACCCACATTACATTCACGCAAGATCTCATCGAAATCGTCATCAATTTCCATGTTATGTTTTGATTCCTTGAGTTCGGCCCAGTCGCTGGAGTCTTTATTAACTTCATAGACTGCATAATCACCCTCCAGGCGAAAAGCCGTGCGGAACTCCAGATTATCGCTCCATATCAGGTGCTGCCGGGTATTTAACGAATAGAAGCTACCCATAAGACCTTTGTAGGCGCCACCTGTGGCATAATCCCCGGTAGGATTATAATTGGTTCCATGACCACCAAAACGGGCGTATTGCTCCATGGAACCGAGAATGTAGAGTTTTTTACCTCCGACATCGTACTCCATCGCCACAGAAGACGAAACGAATAAAAACATCACAAAAAAAACACTGACAACCCTTAAAGTCCACACTTTTCTCATCCCTCTCCTCCTTCCCAAAAATGGTTTACATAAATCAAAACGAGAATTGCCACCCC
>JAFCZI010000007.1:3042-20774 GCA_019314425.1 Deltaproteobacteria bacterium
CACAAATTCCTGAGCCTGCCTGAACACCATACGTGTCATCTGATGATCACGAACGTTCATTCTTATCAAGAAAAATTTTCACTTTTAATCAGAATGCCGTTAAACAGCATATCCGTTATGGCCTTAGCCACGTCCTCGATATCCTCCGGGCCGCCCTCCCTGTACCAGCGATAAGGCCAGTTCGTCATGGCATGAATTGCAAAATTGGTCGCCGTCTTGTTTACATCGCGCAAACAACCTTTCTTGTCCAGCGCCTCAAGCTGCTCCCGATAGAGATCATAAATCCACCGGTGCTGCTGCAATATCCTGGATTCATATGTTGGTTCGAGTTGATATTGCTCATCGAGGAATATTTTCACCTCTTTTTTCTTCTCCTCTACCACGCACACCTGCGCAAATATCATGTTTGCAAGCACCTCTACGGGGTCATCATGCATCTTTTGAACAGATCGAAGGGTTTCAATTAATTCCCGACCGATCCTGTTGATGATTACGTAAAGTAATTCATTTTTGTCCTTAAAATAATGATAGAGGATGGAATTGGTTACATGCGCTTTCTTTACTATCTCCCTTACAGACGCCCCTACATAACCTTTCTCGAAAAACAGATCTATCGCACTGAGCAAAAGAAGTTCCCTGGTACCATCATTATGGTCGATTCTGTCACGGTTCACAAAAATATCTCCCCCTCTACGCCCCCCCATGGCCCAAAGCGAGAGGAACCACCGCCTACTTGTGAGCAATTACAGGAACACCAAATATCGCCAAAAAAACATTGTTGAAAAGCACCCTGTAAAAATCGGCCCGGACATGAAATCCACCTTCTAGTCCACCAACCGTCAAATCAGACGAAATGTCTCATTTACTAATCACGAACGTTCATTCTTGTCAAGTAAAATTTTCAGAAAAACCCGATACTATCCGGCTTCCGCCTCCTCTTTTGGGCCAACACACCAAAGGTGGTCAGGCAAGGTTCTTCGGGTGGCTTGTTTTGAATGGTCTCAATACGCTTCTTCAGGGAACTGTGATTCAGTTGCAATGCTTTTGACAGTTCATTGACACTGAAACCATTTTCAGGCCCACCGGGAGTATGGGGAAAAAACGCCGATGAATTGATATTTTGGAATCACCAACTCCAAAAATCATGGATTCTTAAACCGCATACTCGCCAAGATAATCCGCTTTTCCTCACCCTTTGAACGAAGCATTTTTTTTTGGGCTTTAACGTCACAAATCGTTGACATCCTTTCGAAAAACGCAACAGTGGTTTTCCTGAGCCCTTCAGCCAGGATAATCTCACCACCGGGTTTCAGATAACGCCTGAAAAGACCTAAAAGGGGCTCGAAATATTCTTCCTTGTAAATCACCTCTGAGCCCAGGATCGTGTCGAACCGACCTTCGAGACCTGGTTTTGTCCAGTCCAGCTCAACAATGCCAAGTTCCGATGCTTCAGAAGTGTGGTTGACACGCGCGTTGGCCCGTGCGAAATTAAGCGCATCCCGGTTATACTCGGTCATGGTAACCCGATGCCCGTAGCCGGCGGCGACGATCCCCACCAAACCGATTCCGCAACCGATTTCCAGCAGGTGCTTTCGGGGGTCAACCGGTGTGTTTTCCACGTGATTGGCCAGAACAATGGATGCTTCCCATATTTTGCTCCACAAGGGAAATTCGCTGAAAACATCCTCTTTATCAAGGAAAGGATCGAGGGATTTGGGAACAAAAAACTTGAAGCGGCGACCCCCGATGGACAGGGATGAGACGTCCGTTTCGTATTGTTGGTGAAACGCCGACATGGAAAACATGGGTTATATCTTTCTCCTCTAATATCGATGGTTCCGTGAAAAGTCACGAATCAATCTATAGATGGCGTTGTAAAAAGTTCCGGATACAAAGCGTAGTGGTTTTTCAGGATCGTAGAGCCAGTTTCAAAACGCCCCCTTTTGCCGATCTCTGCGTCAATCCCAAATTTTAAGCCTCGAAATATCCAATATATTCCTGCGGTTAAAACTTTCGCCTTCCTTGACCTCGAACAAAATTGAACATTTTGAAATTGGCTCCGTAGACATACATATAGTGTGTTGAGATTCTGAAAAATCACTGCAACGCAGCAGATGGGACTTTTTACGACGTCATCAGTAGGTTCGGTGAATGATGTATTGAACAAGCGTAAGCAGATTTTCTTTAACACCCGAATCAGGGAAGCGTTTCAGACACTTGGCCGCATCATCCACATACCCTTGGGCTTCCAATCTGATACTTTCCAGAACCCCGCTGCCCCTTACCCAATCCAAAAGATTCTGATAGGCATCCTTGTCCGTCGTGCGGTTTTTGAACAGTTCCGAAAATTTCTTTTTCCCATCTTTATCGAGCTGAGAGAATGTATAGATGAGGGGGAGGGTGATTTTGCCTTCCCAAAGGTCCTTTCCCACCGGTTTGCCAAACACCGCCTCCGAGGAGGTGTAGTCCAGGAAATCATCCACCATCTGAAAGGCAATCCCCACAGAGCGGCCGAATCCGGCCAGATCGCGCTCCACTTCCGCACCGGCCCCCGAAATAATGGCCCCGCAGCCGCAGGCCGCCGAAATGAGAACTGCGGTTTTCGCGGTGATGATATTCATGTAATCATCCCGAGTGGTTTTCAGGTCTTCGGCATGGACCAGTTCCAGAATCTGCCCTTCGGACATCTGCATGGTGGCTTCGGTAAGCGCTCCAATAAACGGGATGCTGCCGGTGGCAACCGCCAGAGACAAGGACTTGGAAAAGAGGAAGTCCCCCTCCAGAACAGCCGCCTGGTTTCCCCATATCCGATTGCTGGAAGGTTTTTTTCGCCGGGTGTCGGCGTTGTCCAGCACATCGTCATGGAGAAGGGATGAGGTATGAATAAATTCAAAAACTGTTGAGAGGGCATATAAATTCTCATCCTCAAAGCCGCACAACCGGCACGAAAGCACGAAGATGAGGGGCCTCAGGCGCTTTCCCTGCCCCAGAAGTGCATACTTCCCGATTTCTTTGACCAGCGGCACCCGTGAATCAAAAATTTGCTGCAATTCACTGTTTATTTTTTCAAAATGCGTTTCAAACAACGCAAGATCCAGCATTTCAGCATTCATCTTCGTGTTTCAAAGTCCCTTATTTTGTGGCGCATGATTTTAATCAGAGACGCTTGCGGATTTTAAATAACATTTAATGGTAGTTTACCCGCATGAATAATACAACCAAATTTTCCACCACAGATAAAGGTCAGCAAACAATGCCGCCAATCAAATCGTATTCGTGGGCTTCGGTAATCAAAACCGGCATAATTTCGCCCACAACCCCTTCTCCTTCGTTGATCAACACCCTGCCGTCCACATCAGGCGCCATGGTTGCCGTTCTTCCGGCGAGAAGTAGATCGGTCTCGGAACTTTCACCTTCAACCAGAACGGGCAACACCCGGCCCACCATCCGCTGGTTTTTCCGCTTTGAAATGCCGGCTTGAATTGCCATAAGCTTTTTTCGTCTTTCACGGGCAACGGCGCTTTCGACCTGAGATGGAAGCCGTGCCGCCCTCGTCCCTTTCTCCGGGCTGAACGTAAAGACGCCCAGGTGATCAAACCCCGCCATTCGGACGAAATCGCACAACCCTTCAAACATCGCTTCCGTCTCACCGGGAAACCCCACCATCAGTGACGTGCGCACATAAATCTCTTGCTTGCGGTTCCGAATCATGGTCATTAGATCCTGGGGCGTTTTTCCCCCGACTTCCCGCCTCATGGCCTTCAGAAGATCCGGGTTCGAATGCTGAAAAGGCAGATCCAGATAAGGAACAACCGCCTCATTCGCATCTATGAAATCCAACAGCGCCTCCGTCAGGCGGGCGGGGTGAAAATAGAGTAGGCGAACCCAACGGATCCCTTTGATTTCGCAAAGCCCCCTGAGCAAATCCAGGATGCGGCTTTCCCCATAGAGGTCTTCCCCGTACCGGCTTGTATCCTGGGCCACCAGGTTGATTTCCTTGACACCCTGCGCGGCCATGCTGGCGGCTTCCGAAAGCAAGGTCTCCGGAAAACAGCTTCGAAAAGGGCCTCTAAGGCTGGGAATCAGGCAGTAGGAGCACTGGTTGGCGCACCCTTCGGCAATTCTCAGGTAAGCCGTATAAAAGGGTGTCGACTGAACCCTGGGAAGACCATGATCCGCTGGAAAAGCGGGGCGGCTGATCAGCATGGGTGCAGTGGTTTCATCAACGCCCTTCAGAACATCCGTGATCCGATGAAACTCACCCGTGCCGAGCCAGCCGTCCACTTCGGGCATTTCGTTTCGCAATTTGTATCCGTAGCGCTGCACAAAACAACCGGTAACCACCAGTCTTTCAAGGGTTCCCGTTTCTTTAAGGCGGGCTGCATCCAGAATGACGTCAATGGCCTCCCGGGCCGCTTCTTGAAGAAAACCGCAGGTGTTGATCACCACGGTCCGGGCGTTTCCAATATCATCTACGACCTCGTAACCGTCATGGCTGAGGATACCCAGCATATACTCACTATCCACCCGGTTCTTGGCGCATCCGAGACTGACGAGAAAAAGGGATTTTGTCTTGGTCATAAAAAAATTTCGGGGGCCAATGGTTGACCCCGGCTCCAATTCAAGTTATGGATGGATCTCTTTAATCGCATTTTGCGCGGTAAGGTTTTCGTGATGAGCGTGGAGAACCTTGATGGTCTTGTAAAAAGTCACGAATCTATCTACAGATGGCGTTGTAAAAAATTCCATATACAAGGCGTAGTGGTTTTTCAGGATCGTAGGCATACATGATAGTATGTTGAGATTCTGAAAAATCACTGCAACGCAGTAGATGGGACTTTTTACGACGCCATCAACCTTGAAACCCAATCAGGGGATTTTAATCTATCCCACCACAGATTTATGTCAAGTAAAAGTCGTCACCCAAAACCTGCGGCAGCACACACGATTCTAACTGCGGAAGACCAGGCGCTCTTCGACGAAGCCTGGCGCCTGTCCAGAAAACATCATGGCCAAACCCTGGACCTGTATCTTCCCGGCATGGTCCGCTACGGAAACGTGCGGGGCCGTTACCCGGCCATCTCCATCACGGGAAGCAGGTGTCGGCTTTTGTGTGATCATTGCAAGGGCCTTCTCTTAAGCCCCATGATCAAAGTAGAAAATCCGGAGGCGTTGGTTAAGCGATGCGGCGCATTTGCGAAAAAAGGCGCGCACGGCATACTCCTGACCGGGGGTTCCGATCTTCAAGGCCAACTCCCCTGGAAACATTACCTGCCGGCAATTGAGCGGATCAGTGGTGAAACGGACCTGTTTCTATCCGCCCACACGGGATTTCCCGACTACCGGACGTGCCGGCAGCTCAAAGCCGCAGGGGTGAAGCAGGGGCTCATCGACGTCATGGGAGATGCCGAGACCGCCACATCCATCTATCATCTTAACGGGCTAACGCCCGTCTTGGAAGGCCTTTCGGCCATCAAGGAGAGCGGCCTTCAACTGGCGCCACACATTGTGGCAGGGCTTTTTCACGGCGAAATAAAAGCGGAAATGAACGCACTGGAAATTATCCGTTCCCATGCACCCCATGTACTGGTGGTTGTGGTACTGACGCCCCTCAAAGGAACCCCCATGGCGGACGCACCGTCCCCATCCCCACTGGAAATTGCGCGTCTGGTGGCGCACGCCCGCCTGTTGATGCCGGAGATCCCCATATCGCTGGGATGCGAAAGACCCCGTGATCAGCGGGGGTGGGAAATGGAGCGGCTTGCCATTCAAGCCGGTATAAACCGCGTGGCCGTGTGGTCCGATCAAGCCGTCCACGAAGCCCGGAGACTCGGGCTGATCGTCCGTTTTCAACGCACCTGCTGTTCGCTGGATTTCAGGAAAGAATATGCCTGTCTCCACCACACGTTGGATTTCTGACATTTTTCTTGACAGCCAAGCGGTTGATATGGCAAGTAACAAATTTCACGAAGCACATGATCGAATTAAAAGGAATGATGGATAGATGGTCGGACCATAATTCTTTTCCCTGTTGCCCGACCCATAATTTTTCTGAAACCATTAGCTCAAAATGCAGGAGACGATTGTTATGAGTGAAGAAAAACCGAGAGGCCCTGTGATAATCATTGGGGGGGGTATTGCCGGAATCCAGGCAGCGCTTTCCCTTTCTGGCGCAGGCTATGGGGTACATCTGGTCGAACGCACAGCATCATTGGGCGGCATGTTACCCAGCCTTCATCGAATTTACCCTCTATGTGCATGCTGCAAGCTGGACCCCCGAATTGCCGCCTGCGATCAGGACCCCAACATTGACGTCATGCTGGACACCCAACTGGTGGAATTGACCGGAAAACTGGGCAGTTTCAAAGCAACGCTGGAAACGGGGGGCAAAAAAAAGCAGGTGGATGCAGGGGCCATTATCCTGGCAGCGGGAATTGAAGCATTTGACCCCACAGGACAGGAAACCTACCCCTACGGATTGAATCCGAACGTGGTGACCAGCGTCGAGTACGAACAACTTCAAAAGCCTCTCGGTCCCAACGGCGGCATCCTCAAAAGGCCCTCCGACGGCAAAAAACCGGAGAAAATCGCCTGGCTTCAGTGTGTGGGCTCAAGGGACATCAACCACTGCGACGCGCCCTATTGCTCCAGCGTCTGCTGCATGTATGCCCTTAAGGAAGCGGTGAACACCAAGGAATTTGACGAAGACATTGAAACAACCATCTTTTATATGGATATGCGAGCCCACGGCAAGGGGTTCGAAGACTATTTGAACCATGCCGTCGAAAAAGATGTTCGCCTCATTCGCAGCCGCGTTCACACGGTAGATACGAGCAAAGACGAACTCATGATTGACTACGCCGACGAAAAAGGTGAAGGCCACAGCGAAGCATTTGACATGGTGGTCCTCTCGGTGGGTCTCAAACCCAGCAGCCAAACCGAAGCCCTCGCGAATATGATGGGTCTCAACCTGACCCCTGACCAGTTCATCGGAACCGAACCCTTCAAGCCCGCTTCAACAAACATCCCCGGCATCTTCGTATGCGGCGGCGCAGCAGGACCCAATGATATCGGCCAGTCCGTTATTCAGGCGGCGGCTTCTGCCGCGGAAGTGGCGGCGGTTATCACCCCCGAACCCTTTTCACCCCCCGCAGAATACCCGGAACCCCTGGCCGATGACGGACAGGCGCCTGCTATTCTGTTTGCCTATCAATTATGCCCGGATATGGCACCGGGGATTGGCAAACAAATAGACGCTTATGCATCCAAAGCGCCAGGGGTCACCACCACATTCAGTGTGAACGGCGATTTACGGATGACGCTCGGCGCTAAAATCAAGGCGTCCGGCGCCAACCGGCTGGTCTTCGCCTCCTGCACACCGGTCATTCACGAAAACCTGCTCCAGGAAGCCTTGAAACTGGCGGGACTGAACCCCTATCTCTATGAGATGGTGGATCTGCGGAATTTGGATGAAAACGCCCCCGAGACCCAACTGCAGGATCGGATTCGCATGGGGGTCGCGCGCGCCGGTTTTCTCACCGCACCGGCATTGCAGCAAGTGCCGGTCACCAAGAGTGCATTGGTGGTGGGTGGCGGCATCGCGGGCCTTGAAAGTGCTCTGGCACTTTCTCGCGAAGGGTACCCCGTCACCGTGGTGGAAAAAGAACAGACACTGGGCGGCAACGGTCGTCACATCCGCAAAACCTGGCAGGGCTATGATGTTCAAGCACATCTGAAAGGGCTTGTGGACGCTGCCCAGCAGGATAAAAATATCACTGTGATGACAGAAACCACGGTTAAAACCAACCGGGGATTCGGCGGCAGTTTTGTCGCTACCGTGAATCAAAAGGGATCGGAAAAGGAAGTCTCCTGTGGAGCTGTCATCCTGGCCCCCGGCGGGACAGCCCGCAAACCGGAGGCCTACCTTTATGGCCAGCACAAAAATGTCCTGTTGTGGTCCGAACTGGATCAGAAGCTCATTGATGACCCCGCCTCCCTGGAAAAAACCGATACAACGGTGTTTATTCAGTGCGTTGGATCCCGGGGTGATCTAGGTTGCACCCATTGCAGCAACGTCTGCTGTTCTTTTTCCGTTCGCGCGGCCATCGATATGAAAGTCAAGAACCCGGACATGAACATTTACATCCTGTACCGGGATATGCGAACCTTTGGCGAACGGGAACTCATCTACCGGGAAGCCCGGGAAAAGGGTGTTATTTTTATCCGTTACGAACTCGACAACAAGCCTGAAGTTCAGGCGGCGGGCAATAAGCTGAAGGTTCTGGTGCAGGATCAGATCCTTCAGAAAACAATTCTGCTGGAAGCCGATCTTGTTTCACTTCAAACGGCAATTCTGGGCACGAACAATGCCGAGCTGGCCGATATTTTCGGCGTTGATCTGGATGAAAATGGATTTTTCGCTGAATCCCCCGAAAAATTGAGGCCCGTGGACGCCACCAGGGAGGGTATTTTCATTGCCGGAATGGCAGCCTACCCCAAAGGCGTATCCGAAAGCATTGCACAGGGAAAGGCCGCTTCAGCCCGGGCGCTGGAATTGCTTTGCCGCGATACGGTCCAGGTGGGCGGCATGGTGGCGGAGGTTAATACCGAAAAATGCGCCGTCTGCTGCACCTGCGTCAGGACATGCCCCTTTGATGTTCCGGTCATTGACCGTGAAATCGGCGCAGCCTTCATTGATTCGTCCCTCTGTCGAGGTTGCGGCATGTGCGTTGCCGAGTGTCCTGGGAAAGCGATATTCATGGCCAACTGCAGCGACCAGATGCTGACCGAAGCGCCTTCAGTGCTTCTGGCCACCCAATAGATCATTTATCGACGGCCGCAGTACATGGGACGTCAGTGGAAAACAGAACAATTCTCAACCATTCAAGGAGATGGTATAATGGATGACTTCAAACCTCAAATTGTCGCCTTTTGCTGCTCGAATTGCGCATCATCCGCTGCCAAGGTATCCCACGGCATGAAAAAGGCGTTACCGGATAATGTTAAAATCATTCAGGTCCCCTGTACGGGCAGAGTTGAAACCCTGCATCTTCTGAAGCCTTTTGAAGAGGGCGCGGACGGTGTTTATGTGGCAGGATGTCAGGAAGATAGCTGCCAATATATCAGCGGCATCACCAAAGCCGCCAAACGGGTTGCGCAAGTCAAAGGTATCCTGGAAGGCCTCAGCATCGAACCGGAAAGGATCGAGGTGTTTCACCTGAGTGCTGGAAAAGGCCAGGAATTTGTGGAAGTGGCGGACCAAATGGTCAACACCGTCAAGGGATTGGGGCCAGTCCTGACCGCATAGAGCTTACTTAAACGCTGCGAGGAATAACAATGATTGTTGCAGAATCAAAGCCGATCAAGGAATTACTTGAAATGGTAAAGGATTTTAAAAAAATCCTTGTGGTTGGATGCAAAGGTTGCGTAACGGTGTGTAATGTGGGGGGCGCCAAAGAAGTGGCAATCCTGGCTTCCACCATCCGGATCTCCAGAAAAAAAGAAGGCCTGGATGGGGTGGTGGGCGAGCACACGCTGGAAAGACAGTGCGACCCGGAGTATATTGATGAACTCAAGGACGTCATCGGGGATTACGATGCGGTAATCAGCATCGCGTGTGGTGTGGGGCCGCAGTTTCTTTCTGAAAGATACCCCGACACAAAGGTTTTTCCAGGCGTCAATACAAAATTCATGGGAGGTGCCGTGGAGCACGGTGTGTGGGCAGAACGATGCGCCGGTTGCGGTACATGTGTCGTGCATCTTTTCGGCGGGCTCTGCCCCATTGCCCGATGTTCAAAAAGTCTTCTGAACGGGCCTTGTGGTGGATCTTCCAACGGAAAATGCGAAATCAGCGAAGATGTGGAATGCATCTGGGATACAATTGTGATGAAAATGATGGAACAGGATCGTCTGAGCGAGCTCATTGAATTCAGACCACCCAAAAGCTGGGCTACAGCACGCGATGGTGGACCAAGAAAAATGATCAGGGAGGAACTGGTAAAATGAGCGAGTACAAAGCAGGAAGCAATCTGGAAAAAGTTTTGAGCGCGGGTCATTTCGCTTTTACCGGTGAGTGCGGGCCGCCGCAGGGCGCAAATGTGGAGCTCCTGATTGAAAAGGCGAACCACTTAAAAGGATGCGTGGACGCCGTAAATGTCACGGATAATCAAACCGCCGTGGTGCGCATGTCCAGTTGGGCCGCCTCTATTATTCTCATACAGCAGGGGCTTGAGCCGAATTTTCAGATGGTGTGCCGGGACAGAAACCGTCTGGCTATTCAAAGTGACATTCTGGGCGCCTATACCATGGGTATTCGAAACATGCTCTGCCTTTCAGGGGATCACCAATCATTCGGAAACCATCCCGAGTCCAAAAATGTTTTTGATATCGACTCCATGCAACTGATTCACACCGTCAAAACCATGCGGGATGAAGGCAAATTCCTGAACGGTTCGGACGTGGATGTAGCGCCGAAACTTTTCATCGGTGCGGCCAGCAACCCGTTTGCAGAGCCCTTTGATTTCCGCGTCTACCGCCTGGCCAAAAAGATTTCCGCCGGAGCGGATTTTGTTCAGACCCAGTGCATCTACAACATGGATAAATTCAGGGAATTCATGAAACGTGCCGTAGATATGGGCCTGCATGAAAAATGCTATATCTTGGCGGGGGTCACCCCCATGAAGAGCGTCGGTATGGCGCTGTACATGTCAAAACAGGTACCGGGCATGGATGTACCCCAATCCCTGGTCAAGCGGTTGCGGGGCGCCGGCAAGGGCAAAGTAGCCAAAGAAGGGATCAAGTTTGCCCTGGAACAGATCGAAGAATTCAAAGAAATGGAAGGGGTAGCGGGCGTGCACCTCATGGCCATTGAGTGGGAACACAAGGTGCCCGAAATCGCTGAAAGGGCGGGGATGCTGCCCAGGCCCGTCGTATAAATCTACCATTTTTTCAATCAAAATCAAAAAACCCGAAAGAGACCGTTTTCCGGCGTCTTTCGGGTTTTTTTCTTGAATTCAATTCATTATCCCCTATAATGGCCGAACTCTGAAATTACCGCGACGAGAGAACCCACATGTTGATCAAAACAAAAAACGGCAAGCGTTTTGATACGGACCAAGACCTGACACCCCCGGAAAGACATATTCTGCAGAAGCTTTTTGCGTGGGAAGCCATGGCTGAAAGCGTTTTGCAGTTTAGAGAAAAAAAGAAAAAAGCCCTGGACGATGGCTGGGATGGTTCAGGCTCCATCTCGGCAAGTCCGGCCTTAAAAGCCATTTGCAAAGACATGGAAAAGAAAGTGGCAATGCGATTGCAGAAACCATAGTTTACGACCTAAAACTTGCAAGCGTCTCTTTTGCCGAAGATACAAGGCATCAAGCGTGCAATCGTATTAATGCTATGTGAGCAGGCCAAAATAGGCGAAGGTGGGGCGCTGGCCGAATATTTACGTTACTATACTCTTACAAAGACATTCAAGTGAAGCGGTAGGCCCTGTTCATTGAGGTTCCATGAATTCTAAAACCCCCGTCCATCCCAAACCGTCGGCAATAATGCCTAATCTTAAAAGGGATCAGCACGACGTCCCCACACTCATCACCGCCATTGTCGGTGGAGGCAACGCCTGTTATGAAATCCTAAAACGAAACCGGGAGGGTCAACTTGACCAGATGAACATGAAAGTCATGGGGGTTTCAAGCGCGGATACTCATGCCAGAGGCTTTATCTATGCCGGAGAACTGGGTATTTTTACCACCGCCGACTACAAAGACCTCTATGCCATCAAAGGTCTGAACCTGATCATTGAGCTCACCGGGTCCCTGGATGTGATGGAAAAATTGCTTCAAACAAAACCCAGGGGCGTTTCCCTCCTTGACCATAGAACCGCCCGAATGCTCTGGATCGCCGAAACCCATTTGTGGGAAGAGGAAAAAGCGAGGCGGCATACCCAGACCATCCTGGACTCCCTGCCCTACCGGCTCATGGTGGTCAATACAGACATGACCATCGACATGGTCAACAAAACATTTCTCAAGGAAAATAATCTCGTATACGAAAAAGCCATCAAGAAGAAATGCCACAAAGTACGCTACCAGCGCCAATGGCCCTGTTACGAAATGGGAGAACGCTGTTATCTTAACGAAGTTAAGAAAACAGGCAAGCCTGTGAGCACCATCCTTGAACTTAAGAGCGCTGGCGGGAAGCCTCGTTTTGACGTCATCACGGTTTCACCCATATTTGACGACCGGGGGAATATCGTCCAGGTTCTGGAAACAGCCCGGGATATCACCGACAGGATCAGACTGCAGCGGGAAGTTCAACAATCGAAAATTTTCTTCCAGAATGTCATTCAAAGCTCCGTGGACGGGATCGTGGTGGTGGACCCCAAAGGCCATGTCCTGATTTTCAACGAAGGCATGGAGCGATTGACCGGATATACCGTCGAGGAAATCATGGATACCGGCCATCTCAGCACTTTTTATAACATTGACACCGCCAGAAAGAACATGCAGAAAATGCGCAGTGATGAGCACGGTCCGGTCGGTAAATTGAACCCCACCACCATGTCCATTCTCACAAAATCAGGTGAAGAGATTCCCGTCACCCTTTCCGCAGCCATCGTCAGAAGCGAAGGGAAAGAGATCGGAAGCGTCGGCGCATTCACCGATATGCAAGAAATTCTTCAGATGCGCAGGGATCTGGGAGACGCCCATCTTCAGCTGGTGCAGTCGGACAAAATCGCTTCGGTGGGGCGGATGGCCGCCGGTGTCGCACACGAAATCAACAATCCCCTGGCCGGTGTGTTAATTTATGCGGAGCTGCTCAAGGAGAGCCTCGAATGCCACCCGGAAGAGCTGGAAGATGTCGACGAGATTATCAAGCAGACCCTTCGGTGCAAAAAAATTGTTTCTGAACTGCTGGAATTCAGCCGGCAATCCATCGGCAGCCAATCCGCCTTTGAACTGGAAAAACTCATCGACACCTGCTTAAACCTGCTGACCAAACAGGCTGCTTTTCAGGATATTCGCGTCATCAAAAGAATAGAACCCGGCATGCCCACCATGCTGGGAGACATGGGACAGCTGCAGCAGGTCTTTACAAATCTTTTCATCAATGCTTCCGACGCCATGGAAGGCGTGGGAACGCTGCACATCAACGCAGAACACCTTTCCAAGGAATCCAAGTTTGTCATTCGGGTTTCCGACGAGGGCCCCGGCATCCCCTTGGAAATGCAGGGTAAAATATTTGATATTTTTTACACTTCCAAACCGGTGGGCAAAGGCACGGGCTTAGGACTCAGCATTTCCCAGAACATTATTAACCTGCATGGCGGCAGCATTCGAGTTGAATGCCCCCCGGAAGGCGGCGCCACTTTTATCATTGAATTACCGCTCGAATCCGCCGAAACCTCTGCTCAAAAACCCCTCTTTATTGGATTGGATGAATAATGGTCGAAAACACACATGTTCTGGTTGTAGATGATGAAGAAGTGGTCCGGGAAGGATGCCGCCGCGTGCTTGGCAAGGGATATGAAATTTTCACCGCCGAAAACGGAAAACAGGCGCTGGATATACTGGCTGAAAAAAGCGTCGATATCATGCTGCTTGACCTGAAAATGCCGGTTATGGGTGGTAAGGAAGTCCTTGAAAAAACACGTGAAAGCTATCCCGATATCCCCGTCATCGTGATTACCGGGCACGGCACCGTGGACACAGCCGTGGAATGTATGAAACAAGGCGCTTATGACTTCATTACCAAACCTTTTCAAATCGACCAGTTCCGGATCACCGTCGAAAGGGCTGCGGACAAACGACGTCTGGAACTAAAAGCCAAGCAATTCGAAGCGGAAAACATTCGAAACCTTTATGACCTGAATCTGGAGAAAAGTCGGCTGAGAACCATCATCAATCGCATGGCCAACGGGGTGATGGTGACCAACCGCAATCTGGAAGTGGTACTCCACAACCCCGCACTTATGCGATTGATGGAGATTTCTGAAAAACCCAAATCCCCGGTGCCCATCAGGGACATCATAAAAGATAAAGACCTGGTCGATACGCTCAAAAAGCTCTTGAGCGGTGAAACACCTGATGAGGAGTCCATTTCTCAGGAAATCCAGCTTCAGAAGAATACCCTTCGGGCCCTTTCCGCGCCGACCGTGGATCCGGATCGGGCCATCGCCGGAACCGTGACAGTTCTTGAAGATATTACCGCATTTAAGCAGCTGGACCAGATGAAGTCCGACTTTGTTAACATGGTGGCCCACGAACTCCGCAGCCCGCTTGTGGCCATTCGGCAGATCAACAGCGTCCTGCTGGAAGGCCTGGCAGGCCCTCTGGAAGAGAAGCAACAGGGCTTTGTCGAAAGGGGTATGAATAAAATTGATTCACTCTTGAGCCTCATCAATGATCTTTTAGACATTGCCAAACTCGAGGCGGGAAAATTTGTTCAGCACCAGGTACCAACGGATATCGGCAACATCATCGAAGACATCGTTGCGCTCATGGAGCCGCGTGCCCAGAAACGAGGCATTATTCTGACCCACTTTTTAAAAGACCTGAAACCGGTACAGGCGGACCCCAAAAAAATCGAAGAAATCTTCAACAACCTCATCAGCAATGCCATTAACTATTCTCCCGAAGGCGGCCAGGTTACCGTCTCCGCCAGAGGTTTGGGCGAGTATATGGAGATACGGGTTGAGGATACGGGGGTTGGCATCACCCAAGAAGAATTGCCCAAGATCTTTGACAAGTTCTACCGGGTCAAACACCCCAAAACACGCCAGGTTGTCGGAACAGGCCTGGGCCTGGCCATCGTCAAAGGGGTTGTGGACGCCCACCAGGGTTCCATCCATGTGGAAAGCGTCCCGGATGCAGGAACGACTTTCAAGGTGTTGCTCCCGGTGATTGACACCAGGGGGTAAGGATCTCGGCAAAAAATCAAGCAGATAAAAGAGTACCGAATGGTTCGAAAAAAAAAGATAGAGCATGTGCTGATCGTCGACAATGAATCAGTGGTCCGGAAAGGGATCAGCCGTGCGCTTGCCAACCGCCACATACAGGCCACCGAAGCCGTAAATGGAAAAGAGGCGCTGGCACACCTGAATACCCGCGATTTCGACCTGGTCCTTCTGGATATCAAAATGGAGGATATGGACGGGGTTGAAGTCCTTCGGCAGATCCGTCGTAAAGATCCCGAAACCAGCGTGGTCATGATTACCGGGTATCCCACCATTGCCACGGCAGTCCATTGTACCAAGCTCGGCGCTCTGGACTACTTGACCAAGCCCTTCAGCCTGGATGATCTGGACGCTGCCCTGGGAAAGGTCCGGGATAAACAGACCGTGGGAGAAAAACCCTCAACAACATCAATCGGAATCAGACAGGATTCGCCCAAACACTTCATTGTGGGCGAAAGCCTGCCCATGAGAAAAGTTTTTGAAAAAATCAACCGCGCTGCACCCACCGAAAGTTCTGTCTTGATATCCGGCGAAAGCGGCACCGGAAAAGAACTGGTGGCACGCGCCATACATGCCAACAGCAATCGCAAAGACATGAAATTTGTGGCGGTGGACTGTTCCGCTCTGGTGGAAACGCTTCTTGAAAGTGAGCTTTTCGGCCATGTAAAGGGCTCATTCACCGGCGCCCATCAAACCAAACACGGACTCTTTGAACTGGCCAACCACGGTACTTTTTTCTTCGACGAAATTACAAACCTGAGCCTTAAAATTCAAGCCAAACTTCTGAGGGTTATTCAAGAACGTGAATTCATGAAGGTGGGAGATCAACATCGCATACAGCTGGATGTTCGCATCATCGCCGCTTCCAACACGCCCCTTCCCGAAGCCATCCGGAATGGTATATTTCGAGAAGACCTTTTCTATCGACTGAATGTGGTACCCCTGGCGCTCCCGCCCCTCAGACAAAGGAAAGAGGATATTCCACTTTTGATCGAACACTTTCTGGAAAAACTGAGCCACAAAATGAAAAAACCACTTCCGGAGATATCACCTGAGGCGGTTGGCGTTTTAAAAGAGTACTCCTGGCCGGGCAATATCAGAGAACTTGAGCATGCCATTGAGAGAATCCTTATCCTTGAAGATACCGATATTATTAAGGAAAGGAACCTTCCCTCCTACATTATCCAGCAACAGGGGGATCTGCAGATTTTCCCCGAGGACCCCATCACCCTGGAAGCGCTGGAAAAAAAATACATCGCCTTTGTGCTTAAGAAGGCGGGAGGGAAAAAGATTGAAGCGGCCAGAATCTTGGGCATCAATCGTAAAACCCTTGCCGCCAAAATCAATAAATACGGGTTACGATAATCGGCCCGTTTTTAAGGCCCAAACGAATCACGCTTAATGAGCATAGATAAGGCTGCCGAAGACAAGAGATAAATACGGCAGCGGAATTTTGCATTTTCTGTTGACGCGCTCGCTTCATGCGAGTAGATTTCAAGAGATAATAACCGAGAATTCACTACTCCCGAATGTGCCCTTGGGGTACGCAACGAAGAAGACAGCGCTTTTACGAAGCCGTCCAAAATCGTGATGAAATATTACCATGCCCACGGAAACAGTTGATACCATGATTATCGGAGGTGGCCTCAGCGGTATCTATGCCGCCTACCTGCTGTCCCAAAGAAATAAATCTTTTGTCATTCTCGAAGCCCGTGGACGTATCGGCGGCAGGATTTTAAGCCCTGAACATCAAGGGTTTTTCTCCGATCTCGGCCCCTCCTGGTACTGGCCCACAATTCACCCGAAAATGGCGCACCTTATTCAAGCCTTGGGGCTCAAGGGTTATCGCCAGTTTGAAGCGGGTATGGGCTGTTTTCAAAGTTCCAATGGAACAGTCCAAACCGTCAGCGGTTACCCCATGGAACCCCTCTCCTGGCGGCTTTCCGGTGGCATGATGGCACTGATCACAAAACTCTGCGAGGATATTCCTGAAAACGCTATCAGACTCAATCACCCGGTCTGTAAGATCGAAAAAAAATTCGCCGGGCCTCTGGTCAACGTCGGCGAACTGGAGAAAGAGCCCTGGGCCCGGTTCAGCGCCAACAAGATAATCCTCGCCCTGCCGCCACGTCTTGCCGCCGCCACCATCCTCTTTAGCCCTGACCTATCTCATAATTTGACTCAGGCGATGCTGAAAATCGGTACGTGGATGGCGGGTCAGGCGAAATTCTGCGCCCTTTACGAAAAACCTTTCTGGCGGCAAATGGGCCTCTCGGGACAGGCTTTCAGCCAGCACGGTCCACTGGGCGAAATCCATGACGGATCCAACCATAGCCAGGGGCCCTACGGGCTGACCGGATTTGTCGGTATTCCGGCGGTGCAACGCAACCATCAACAACCCCTCACCGAGGCAATTCTCTCCCAACTTGCAATCATCTACAGCAAACCGGCTGCGCAGCCAGAGACCTTCTTCTACCAGGATTGGGCACGCGAACGATTTACCGCCACCCAGTTCGACCAGCCGCCGATGTCCGAACATCCTCTCTATCACCCCCCGGCAGGCCAAACCTCCATTTGGGACGGCGCCATCCATTTTGCCGGCACGGAAACTGCTGACCAACACGGCGGTTATCTCGAAGGCGCCCTGATCTCCGCTGAACGGGCGGTAATGAATCATTGGCAATGAAGGCATAAAACAATAATAGCGATCAAAGAAGTCCACAATCCAGCACCGGAGGTAAGCAATGTTCCTGAAAGAAGCATGTACACCGAGAAA
>JAFCZI010000455.1 GCA_019314425.1 Deltaproteobacteria bacterium
CCACGTTCAGACCCCAGATATAATCCCCGTCCTGCCGGCTCACACACATCACGTGACTACGGGGACCGATGGTTAGAATATGCTCTTCAGTAACTGCTGGAACAGTACGTGACATACCATGGTTTCTTTTTAGGTTGATCTTATATCCCCTCTTCCAGATCTCCTCTCCATCCACCAGAGAAAAACATCTGAGAATATCGGCCCGCAGCTCTTCATCATAATCCAACAAATAGACCGCTCCTTTAAAGATGGCTGCACCTGCATGCCCCTCTCCAAGTTCCACTCGCCATTTTACCAGGGGGCCTTCCGCCGGGAACTTATCAATTAATGCCACCGTTGAGCGGCTGATGTTGTCAAAATATTCTCCCCTAAACCGGGGCCAGGTCTCCTGAAGATCGCTACTGAGCTCCCCAAGGTCTTCAAAGTAGGCCCCAATGTCAATATCGGCCACCACTGTATTTGCTCCTCGGTTATCCAGGCCGGGTTGTGTAGTCACCAGTTCATCTACCGGGTCCTTTGCAAGCCACCACCCAATAGAAACGACTCCTGCCAAAACCAGCAGTCCGGTCACCATATTTGTTGTATTAACTTTCACCCTTTTTATTCACCATTGATCATTTCAATATTCTACTCAATTTTCACCTTACTGTAACATGGCGAAGCCATATGTAACCTCTAACTACTAACCTTCTAAATCATACACAAACAACACCTTACCATGCCTGATAAGCAATTTCTTGTTATAGATGGACATATGTGCCCACCAGGGTCCCGACCCTCCGTCTGGTAGAAATGAACTAATCACCTTAAATCCTTCAGGAGAGGGTTCCACCAGTCCCACATGTCCCTTTTTCTCCTCAAAGATGTAAAGGAGTCCATCTGCATAAATTATTGATCCCTTGTTGTGCCATTCTTCTTCCCACATCACCTTCCCGGTATCCCACTCCTGGCAAACCCAATTCCCGTTTCCATTGTTGATCCAGTTGGCGCCGTACAGGTATCCGTCCAGAAACACCAGTCCCCCATGATGCACATCAAGAGCGCCGTTGTGCCACTTCACTTCAGCTGATTTGCCATCATCCGAAAGTTTCAACATAACTCCATCTGCGTCATATCCGGACGTAGTAAAAATCTCTCCATTATGGAAAAGAGGGGTGTTTGTATTGTTCCGGCGTCCTTCCCGATAACCATAATCCGTAGCCAGATCAATACTCCAGAACACTTCCCCATTTTCGGGACTCACCGCCATAATATCTTTGCTGGTGGTGACCAGGATCATCGGGGTGCCATTATGCTCAATCAGCATGGGGGAGACATAGGACCTGGCTCCGCCAAAAGACTCAGTTTTCCAAATCAAGGAACCATCCTCTTTATTCAAAGCCACCACGGTAGTCATCTCTCCCACCGGCGAGGAGATCACCGCTTTTTCTGTGAGCAGCAAAGACTCGGCCATACCCCAGCGGTGGAACTCACCTTTATAATCCTCGTGGGTATTCACACTCCAGATGATATCGCCCATTTCGGTATCCATACAAACAATGGTTCCCAGTCCTCCCATAATATAGGCACGTCCATCCTCAATGGTTGGTGTACTCCTGGTTTCAGGAAAGGATTTATCCCATGCTTTGCCATAAATGGTTTCCCATTTGATCTGGCCTTTAATATCCAACCTGGTCAATACATCCACACTATCTCTCCGGCCGCTGAGGTAAATGTCACCTTTATAAACCACAGGGGTGGAATATCCATTTCCAAGACCCTCTACCTTTAGTAACAGATCCGGACCCTCTGCAGGCCATTGTTTTAGAAGTCCGGTGTCTTTGTACTTTCCATCCCGGTCAGCACCCCTCCACTGGGCATCCTGCGCCTGTGCCAGAACCGAGGTCACCATTCCAACCCACATCCAAAATATTAACCTTCTCATCTCCAATATCATATCAACCTATTAAACACTCACCTCTCACTCTTTTGTAACATGGCGAAGCCATATGTAACCACAACCAGTAACCCATCACCCA
>JAFCZI010000456.1 GCA_019314425.1 Deltaproteobacteria bacterium
TTTCTACTATCTCATAAAGTCCAGTTGCAGAGTTATGATCTACGAGTTTGGCATGGTAGTGCTTCAGTACTTGTGTATCACTATAATAGTAGGCATAGAAATTCATCCCTGCTGCTGCGACAAAGGCAATGATCATCCCTGTCTGTCCAGCGATCATACCGCCAAACCAGATAAAAAGTAAAGTGAGCCCTGTCATAAGGGCATAGGTTTTAAATTGTTCCATTATAAAGTATCCTAAGTTTTTGTTTTAGTATATCAAGTCAATACAAATAGAAGGTAAATCGTACAATACGTTATAATAGTTACATGAAAATAATATATATATCAATCTTTCTAACAGTAAGTCTTTTAGCTGAGTATCAGTCAAACATTTCAAAGATCACTTCTGATATCAAACAGCGTATGATAAAAGGTAATTCATGGAGAAAAGGTTGTCCTGTCTCTTTAGAAAATTTACGTTATCTGCGTATGACCTATAAAGATTTTAGAGGTATAGATATGACGGGTGAACTCATTGTGCATAAAGATGTATCGCATGAAGTCACACAAATTTTTGAATCACTATATGAAGCAGACTATCCTATACATAAGATGCAACTGGTAAGTCACTACAAAGGGAATGACTGGCAGTCCATAGAAGCAGATAACACTTCTGCATTTAACTGTAGACCCGCAACTGGTTCTAAAAAATGGTCAAAACATGCCTACGGGAAAGCCATAGACATCAATCCCATAGAAAACCCCTACATCTCACGCAAAGGTTACATCTCACATAAGGAATCTTTGGTGTATAAAAAAAGAATACATAAAAAATCTCATTATGCGGATAAAGCAGTTTTAGTGAAGGGTGATCAAGCCATACAAATATTTAAAAAGTATGGTTGGAAATGGGGTGGTGACTGGTCAGGAGTGAAGGATTATCAGCATTTTTCGAAGTAAGTGAGTAAGAAGATTTTATAGTATAATAAATTCACGTCTTGTGCGGGATGTAAAGAGGAGTAAAAATGGAAAACTATTTTGATAAAGAGTTTGATCTAAGATATTTTGAAATGAATAAATCGGGTGAAGCTTCACCTATAACGATGTTGACCCTGCTTCAAGAGACAGCTGCTGATCATTGCTATTCTGTCGGGCATAGTCTGTTTTCTCTTATGTCTGAGGGGCTTGGTTGGGTATTGTTGTCAGGTGTGATGCAGATGGATCGTTATCCCAAATATAAAGAAAAGATCATAATCAGAACGTGGATATCAAAGTATCATGCTATTAGAGGAATTAGAGAAAATATTATTTATGATGAAAACTATAATGTCATAGGAAGAGCTAAAGGCTTATGGGTCTTTTATGATATAGAGAAGAGAAGACCTACCAAAATACATAAAGATTTTAAAGAGAAATGGTCATCCTCAGAAGAGGTGTGTATAGAACATGATATTACAAATAAAATAGAAGCCATCGACTCTGCTGAATCTATGAAAGAATTCAAGGTCAATATGTATGATATGGATACCAATAAACATGTGAACAATATTAGATATTTACAATGGCTAATGGAATCCATTCCGGAAGATATCACAGATAATTATTATCTATATTCCATTGACGGACGTTTTATCTCAGAGGCTCAATATGGTGATGTGATCGTATCATTAACCAAGAGAGATAGTGAGGAAAATTCTTTTGTGCATACCATACATGTTAAAGGTGATGATAAAGTGTGTGCAACAGGTAAGACAGTATGGAGAAGAATAGAGAAGTAATTTATTCGTTACTATGATGTTATCAGGTTAGCACGTTGTATGTGGTAACCCATCTTTCTAATACAGCCTGTCCTAAATTGTACAAAAATAAAGTTATTAACTTGTGCTATTTTTCAAACACATTCCCCAACATCCCTTTAATAGCCACTTGTAAATCAGCAGGGTAGATGACAAACTTCGAGTTTTGACTCTATGATATTTTTTCAAGTGAGTTGATGTAACGGTCACTGAGTAAGAACATAGCAGGGAGTTCTTTATCT
>JAFCZI010000457.1 GCA_019314425.1 Deltaproteobacteria bacterium
AGACCGGCCGAGATGATGACACGCATTACATCGGTGATGCTTTGGGGGAAATTCAGCGGGCTTTCCGGAGATATGCCTACCAATCCTTTATATCCTTCCTGTTGATTATTACCCAGCCCAGTGGCGGCCTGGAAGAGCTCCACAATGTATTGAGCCTTTTTTGGGGACCCGACCAGTATATATAGCGGCTTTCGGCTGTAGCGCAGTAAAATTTCACATTGTTTGATCTCATTTGTTTCCCCAGGGACATCGTCCAGAAACAACATTGCGCAGTTGATATCTATTTGATCCAAATTATTGATCAATTGCGTCATATTTATCAGATCACGGGCTCGACCTAAACGGCGATCTCCTGTCTCAATATCTATAACAAAAGGCATACCGCCGGTGGGGTGGGTAAGCGTGGCTTTGGATTCTATCTTCATTTTTTTGCCCAGAGGATAGGTCAGTGTGAATGAACGACAGATATCAGCGCAAACTTTTTCAATAAAATCAGGGGGGAATTTAACCCGTTCCTTTTCAATGACACATCCGTTGCCATAAAGCTGTTCACGCATGGCCGGATCTTCCACCCTGACACCAACCCGGTTCAACACCTCCAGGCTTGTCTCATGAATACGGACAACGGAATCTTTGGGCAACATGTTTAATTGCGGGAGTATTATATCTTCTATCACTGGGTCCTCCTAACTATATTCCAAACACTTAGATTACAAAACCATGTCTGCATAGGATTTGGGATGATGGGTCATCACCTCCACGCCATCGGCCGTTACCACCACATCATCCTCGATACGGATGCCGCCAAGACCGGGAAGATAAATGCCGGGTTCGATGGTGGCTACCATTCTTTCAGCCAGAGGAATCAGGTTTTGGCTGTGAATTGAAGGCGATTCATGGATACTCAGCCCGATACCATGGCCTATACGGTGAATAAAATACTCGCCATAACCGGCCCTGCCGATCACTTTTCTGGCGGTCAGGTCAACTTCAGCCATGGGTACACCCGGTCGAACTTTGGCAATGGCCTCCTGCTGGGCCTCCAATACTATTTGATAAATCTCTTTAAATTGCTGTTTGGGTGGGCCCATAAAAAAAGTCCGGGTGCAGTCAGACCAATACTGTTGGTAACAAACACCAAAATCTATGGTTATCGGGTCACCTTCTTTTACGGTCCTGTCACTGGCATAACCGTGGGGATCAGCCGATCCTTTTCCAACCAACACCTGAATGACGAACTCATTTATCAACAGCTCTGGCTGTGCTGCCATGGCCCGCATGATTTCAATGGTGATACTCTTCTCGGTTTGTCCGACATGAATTTTGGCAGAAACGCCAGCTAAAATCTCATCGCTATACCCGGCAGCCAGGCAAAGATATTTCAACTCAGTGTCGTCTTTGAGAAGCCGGATACCAGAAATCATACCGGTAATATCGGCGAATGCTGTTATGGCTTGGCCGGGTTTATGATTCAGACCGGTTAATATCTTTTCAGCCGTGAATAGGGGTAGTGAACTTTTCTCTACACCAACTAACCGGCATGTACCCAGGAAGTCAATGACAAACAGGAAAGGATCATCATGATCCCCATAAAATTTGGCAGTAATTCCTGAATCTTTGGCAGCATCTCTTTCCAGGCTTGGTAAAATAAGCTGGGCCTGACCTGACCGGATATCCATCAAAAGGGCGATAAACCGTTCGTAGGGAGTCATTTTGATGCCGGTAAAATATAACAGGTTGACCGGGGCACAGATCATTAACGTGTCCATACCGGCCGCCACTGCGCGTTGGGTCAATTGATCCCGTCTGTTTTTATATAATTGAGTCATTTTCACAGCCACTCCTTAGTCTATCTGTAAGGCGTCATTATCGACTGATTTTATTCTACCCGCAGACCGCCTTTTATCACCATAGCGATATTTATTGGATCAGCCAGTCCGTTTATGTCTTCCAGGGGATTGTTCGCAAGGACAAGGCAATCGGCAAATTTACCCTTTTCCAGTGTGCCTATCTGTT
>JAFCZI010000458.1 GCA_019314425.1 Deltaproteobacteria bacterium
TCCATCTGGTGAGACAATATGACGTTAAGCGCCTGAATCCTGACCTTCAAGCTGAGCCCCATGAACCATTTTCCATCAAAAGGCTCATTGCATACCTGCAGAAAAGGATTCACGGGAACAAGGATTTGACATGACCGTGATTCCATAATCAGCGGGTAATTTTCACGGACCATTTCCTCGTGGTGAGCGTAGATTCCAATTCGAAAGTCCCGCATCAGGAAAGGACAATCCCTTGAATCAACCCCATAATAGCCACGGGAAATCTTTTTGGAGGGCATCTCCTGCAAAACCGCCTTTACCATGAGATCATAGTGACCGTCATGGATGGCGCGCCTGGTGGCCAACTCCATAAACTCGGGACGACAATTGAACTTTTCATCCAGAAAATTACATTCCTGGAGCCGCTTTATATGGGACGTTATGTGTTTTGCCTGGGTGAATTGCCCTTTTGGAAAAGGAAGCCCTGTTTTTTTGTAACATTTCAATAGGGTGGTCCTGTTGCGTGTTTCGTACATTACGGAACAGAGCTGCACCAGGTGCTGTTCAAATGAAGATAAATGCTCATATTTTGGGTCAAATGTTTTTTGGTGCTTGTTGTATGTCATGGGCTAACGCGGCAGAGCCGCAGGTTTGAGATTTAGGGGTTAGGGTCAAGGAACTTCTTGTTTTTTGTGACAGAAAACCAGGTGATAAGGTACTAATACAGGAACATCGGTTTTCCGCTCACATGGCGGATTTTGGGTCGATAGGCGTCCACATCGTAGAGTTCCCTCACATCCACCCGTTTCTGGCCCGTGCTGACGGTTCCCAGGGGGATATCCGTATACACGCCGCCGCTTAAGGCCACAAGTCGGCCAAAGACACCTTTCAGGAAAAGATCAATGGCCATATTGGCATAATTGACTGCCACCATCAAATCCAGGGAATCCGGCGTGCCACTCCGCATCAGATAGGAAAGGCTCTGGTTGAGTACGTCCTCGCCGGTCAGTTTTTTAAGCAGCGCCCCTGTTTCTTCGCCGACCCCCCCCAGTCTGCGATGACCGTAGGCATCGCACTCTCCCGACAGACGCATCTCCCCACCAACGAATTTCGCCCCTTCCGATATGGTCATCATCGCATAATTTTTGGGGTTGCCTTTTTTATCTTCCATAATCAGGCTTGCCAGTTTTTCCGGGTCAAAAGGCACCTCGGAAATAATGGCCCGGTCCACACCGGCCAGATAGGCGCTGATGAGCGACGTCTCCCCGCAATAGCGCCCGAACAGCTCAATGACAGCGATTCTTTCGTGGGAACCCGCGCACGTTCTGAGAGCATGGATAAAACCAACCCCTCTCGTCACTGCCGTGGAAAACCCAATACAATAATCGGTACCGAACACATCGTTGTCCATGGTCTTGGGGATGGCGATTACAGGGAACCCATTGCGGCTCAATTTTTCCCCGAAACTCAGGGTATCATCCCCGCCGATGGGGATCACCGCATCAATGCCCAACCGTTCCAGGTTTCCAATGCAATGGGATGTAAAATCGATTACCTCATCATCCGTCCCGAAATGGCTTTTCAAAAAATCCGGCACATCCTTTTTCCTGGCTGCCCCCGGATTGGTACGAGCGGTATGCAAATAGGTCCCGCCATCGCGGTCGATGGTTCGAACCTCCGCTTTATCAAATTCATGCACGCAATGGTCCAGATCCGGGCCTGTGGCATCGGGATGATATTCCAGCAAACCTGCCCAACCTCGCCGAAACCCGATGACCCTGATCCCCTCATCGATGGCCCGGCACACCAGGGCTTTGATACAGGGATTGAGTCCGGGAACATCTCCTCCGCCGGTCAAAATAGCAATAACCGGCTTTTTTCGGGTATGACTTTTCATAACACAACCTCCTGCACAGTAAATATTCGGCCAGCACCCCATCTTCGCCTATTTTGGCCTGCTCACATAGCATTAGTATGCTACGCAGTCCCAAATAGACGAATATGAAGCACTGGCCAAACATTTACATTG
>JAFCZI010000459.1 GCA_019314425.1 Deltaproteobacteria bacterium
TCGGACACAAACCTGCGCCCTCGATGCAGGGGCTATCACTCTTTATCCTTTGAGTCTTCCAGAAGTCGCCGCATCTCTATACGAAGGCAGACAGGGTCCATTCCTTTGATCCTTTGGTATTCCACCAAGGCTTCACATGGAACGGGCAGATCGCACAAGGGGATCTTTTTACCCAACAGATCAAGAACAAGGGTTGATTCGTTAACCCGGTATTGCCGGCCGTCAATGAGAATGCCGTAGTCTCCTTTGTCTTTGATGAGCGCAGATTCAATCGTTTCACCCTTGTCTTCAGCATTGTTATCCATACAGAGGGCCAACACCGGCGAACCGAAAACTATCAGCAGAAGCAGCAAAGGCCCCAAAAGTCCATCCAGAATTGTTTTTACAAATTTTTCCGCCATATCAAATTCCCATCCTAACCACTATATAGAACAGTCTGTGAATCTTCAGAACCATTGACTTTGGCCATAGATATCATTAAAGTCGGCGCTCGTCGACCAAAAAGTTTGACGATTTCGTCAAATCCAGGGTTATAAACGCTTCGGAATGTTGAGAACATGACAATGAAATTGCAAAAAGGACATACGGTTGAACTGAACATTGAAAGGATGGCCTATGGGGGGCGTGGTATCGCCCGTCCGGATGGATTTGTGATCTTCGTGCGGGGCACCGTGCCCGGTGACAGAATCCTGGCCAGAATCTTCAAGAAAAAGAAAGACTATGCGGAAGCAGCGCTTGTAGAATTACTGGAGGCATCATCGGATCGAATTGAAACAGCCTGTCCGTATGCGGGTTACTGCGGTGGCTGCCAGTGGCAGCATGTGGTCTACGAAAAGCAATTGGTCTTTAAAAGGGAACACATAACGGAACCTCTTGAGCGTATTGCCGGGATGAAAGATGTGGTGGTTCGGCCACTGCTCCCTTCAGAAAATATTTTTGGATACCGGAACAAAATGGAGTTTTCCTTCTCTGACAGGCGATGGTATCTTCCCCGGGAACTGCCTTTTAAAGAAGAAAGCGAGGATTTTGCCCTGGGGCTCCATGTGCCCGGAACGTATCATAAGGTCATTGATATGACGGCATGCCTGTTGCAGCAGCAAACGGGAAACGATATTTTGAGGGAAGTGGGTCAATATGTGAAGGAATCGGACGTTCCGGTCTACGGTTTGAAAAGCCATAAGGGCTTCTGGCGTTATTTGACCCTTCGGCATTCTGCAGCGTTTGACCAGTGGATGGTCAACCTGGTGACCTCGGAAGAAGATATATCCATAGTTCAGCCCCTGGCGGATCACCTTTGCCAAAAATTTTCAGATATCAAAACGATCGTTAATAATATCAACGGGCGTAAGGCTTCCATTGCCGTTGGAGAAAAAGAAAAGGTCCTCTGGGGAGATGGCTTCATAAATGACAAAATCGGCCCCTTCAGCTTCCGGATCTCGGCAAATTCGTTTTTTCAAACCAACACTTCCTCCGCCCTGAAACTGTATGAGCAGGTGCTCCACTATGCAAATCCAAAAGGTACGGAAAAAGTACTCGATCTGTACAGTGGTACGGGGACCATTCCGATTTTCCTGGCAAACCGGGTTCGGTCTGTAATCGGCATAGAGATCAGTCGGAACGCGACAGCAGACGCCGGCAGGAATGCTTTGGAAAACGGGGTTCGGAACTGTCAGTTTGTATGTGGTGATATTCGTGAAAAAATCGGGGCGATAGGGTTTAAGCCGGATCTGATGATCATTGATCCGCCGCGTGCGGGAATGCACAAGGATGTACTGGCTGCAACAATGGCCCTCAGGCCTCAACGAATCATTTATGTTTCGTGCAATCCCACTACCCTGGCCAGGGATCAGGAAACCATGGTGGAAGATTACGAATTAAATGAAATACAGCGCGTTGACATGTTTCCTCATACCTTCCATATTGAGGCGGTTGCCAAGCTCTCCCTTCGGAAAAAACATCCGGAGATCAAAAAAGATTGACAAAGCTTTTTCTTAAAACTATATTA
>JAFCZI010000460.1 GCA_019314425.1 Deltaproteobacteria bacterium
GTAACATTAAATAAGCCCCATAATACATTGTGATTAAATGGAATATGATAGACCATCCTGGAACCAGTATTTTATGTCCATCACTCGGATGGTCGCCACTCGTTCCACGTGCTTGAGACGTCATGTGGGTGCTATTCTGGTCAAGGAAAACCGAATTCTGGCTACGGGATACAACGGCGCTCCCGCTGGCCTCAAACATTGTATCGAGGTTGGATGTCTCAGGGAGAAAGCTTCAATCCCATCCGGCACACGACATGAATTGTGTCGGGCCCTTCACGCTGAACAAAACGCCATTGTTCAAGCCGCTTACCACGGGATCTCCATTGCCGGATCTACCCTTTACTGCACTAATAAACCGTGTGTCATCTGCTCTAAAATGCTCATTAATTCTGGCATAAAAAAAATTTTTTTTGACGAGGCATATGATGATGCCCTGGCTGATGCTCTCTTGGATGAGGCGGGGATAAAAATTATGAGGTTTTCGCCATGAAATGTCCGTATTGCACCAAAATTGACAATAAAGTGATTGATTCCAGACTCAGCAAAGATAGTCGAACCATTCGCCGGCGCCGGGAATGTCTGTTATGTAACAGACGGTTCACAACCTACGAGAAGCTGGAAGATGTCCTTCCCATGGTGGTCAAGAAAGACGGCAGACGAGAGCCTTTTAGTCGGACAAAGATCATTTCGGGCATTAGCAGTGCATGCCAGAAACGCCCCATCAGTGTGACCCGTATTGAAGAATTTGTTGATGCCATTGAGCTTCATTTTCAGGAACTGGGAAAGAAGGAAATTGATAGTTCGGAAGTGGGCGAGAAAGTCGTCAACAAACTCAAGGAATGGGATGAAGTGGCCTATGTACGCTTTGCATCCGTGTATCGGCAGTTCAAGGACCTCGATGAATTCATGTCGGAATTGGAAGAGATTCTGAAAGCCAAACAGACTTCCGAAAAGAGATGAAGGAAGCCGACATCAAATTCATGAAACTGGCGATCCGGGAGGCGCACAAAGGCCTGGGTCGAACCTCTCCCAATCCTGCAGTCGGCGCGGTCATCGTGAAAGAGGGCAGGGTGGTTGCCAGCGGCTATCACCGAAAGGCGGGAATGCCCCATGCGGAAGTTGACGCTTTCGAAAAAATCGGCAGTCGCGCCCCGGGGGGCACACTCTACGTAACCCTGGAGCCATGTAACCATTTTGGGAAAACACCCCCCTGTACAGAACTTGTCCTGAAAAGCGGTGTCAAAAGGGTGGTTGTGGGAATGAAAGATCCCAATCCCCTGGTGACGGGAGGCGGGTGCGCGTATCTGGAGAAAAAAGGGATTGAGGTCGTTACCGGAATTTTGAAGGACGAATGCATCAGGTTGAATGAGGCATTCATCAAATTTATATCAACCGGTCGGCCATTTGTAATCGCCAAATCAGCCATTACCCTTGACGGTTGGACAGCGACTTCCGCGCAACACTCCCAATGGATCACCAATGAAAAATCAAGGGGATTCGTACACCGGTTGCGGGACCGTGTAGACGCTGTGATGATGGGGGTTGGAACGGTTCTGGCCGATAACCCCGCCATGACCGCCCGCTTCAAGGTGAAGCAGGGAAAAGATCCCATCCGGATCGTTGTGGATACAAAATTCAGAACACCCCCTGACGCAAAAGTCATGAAAAATGACTCCACCGCACCCACGATTATCGCCACCAGCATTGACGGAAACCGTTTCTATCAGAGTCGCAGCCCCCATCCCAAAGGCGTAGAAACTCTTGTCTGTCCCACTTTCGCCGGGAAGATTGATTTGGCCGTACTCATGGAAAAACTGGGGAAGATGTCCATCACCAGTGTTTTGGTGGAAGGCGGTTCCATGATCCTGGGGGCCATGCTTCGCGCGCAACTGATCGATAAATTTTATGTCTTTATCGCCCCGAAGATCCTCGGCGGCGGTGATGGTATTCCCATGGCGGCCGGGTGTGGTCCCAAAACCATGGAAGAATCCCTCCAACTTCAGGA
>JAFCZI010000461.1 GCA_019314425.1 Deltaproteobacteria bacterium
CCGGGCAATCGAAGGAGTTTATGACGAACTCTTAAGTTCTCAGGGAACGCGTGAATTGTTAATTGCTAATATGGACGATTTTGAGGCATTGGTTATGGCCGGTTATAGCGACCACCCTGCTGTTTACGCTTTACGTGAAATTACAGATAAACCTGTCTTGGGCATTGCGGAAGCATCTATGTATGTGGCTTGCATGTTGGGACATAAATTCAGCGTTGTTACTACTAATGAAGAGTGGGAGCCGCTACTTTTGGACGCTGTCCAACACTATGGATTATCAGATCGTTGTGCCTCTGTTCGCTCCACGCGTATGCCCGTACTCGCTTTAGAAGAAGCCAGCTCAGCAGAAACATCTCAGATGATTCTAAGTGTAGCCCAACAAGCCATTGCTGAAGATAACGCTGAAGTGATTTGTTTAGGCTGCGCCGGTATGACTGGCATGGATAAAGAATTACAAGAAAAGCTGGGTGTCCCTGTTTTAGATGGCGTGGTTTGTGCTCTAAAATTGTTGGAAGGCTTGGTTGGATACGGCGTTTCCACCAGTAAGAAGCGAGTATATGCCAAGCCAGGCTATAAACCCATTGTAGGTCTTCCTGATATTTTTCAAGAAGTGTATGCTCCTAGGATTGATTAAATAATTGGAGCATTTTACGATCTTAGGCGTTAAATTATCCATGCTTTAGCCGCCGTCCCCGAAAGTGGGTCTAATTGTGAGTGTGAAGCCTCCTAAAACCACCGCCGCACTCTACGAGTATGCTACGCGAAGGACGGCGGTGTAAGCGGGCAAGGGACGCAGATTTCGGATAATTATTTTCATATATTCGTCAGAATGATTTGCCAATAATCTTGATAAGTTCCTTATAAAATCCTTATGACTTTCCGATTCCCTTTGTGATACATTTCTCATACTGTATAGTGACACATTCCTCATACTGTATGGTGATATCGTGAAGACGGTCACCGACCATCTGATTAAATGTTTTAAGAAGTGAATAATATATAGGAGGTGCTATTTAAGAATAGTTGATCAAACACATTAGTTCCATTTGTGAATGGAATTACCCAGTTCTAACTAATTTTTTGGAGGAACGTAGTAATGAAGAAAATGAAAAAAGTACCTTTTCTAGTGGTTATGCTCTTGGTCGTTACCCTAGTGTTGACGGCTTGCCAACCGACACCTGCTGAAGAAGCTACCCCTGCTGAAGCGGTTGACACAATTAAGATTGGTGCCTTATACCCGTTGACTGGTCCTGACGCGGGCTGGGCAGGTGAGCCATATATCAAATCTCACCAGTTGGCGATTGATAAAATCAACGCCGCGGGCGGGATCGCGTGTCTTGGCGGTGCCAAGCTCGAATTGGTAAATGGCGACACCAAAGGCTCAGCAGAAGCTGGGAACTCAGAAATGGAGCGCTTGATAACAAAAGAAGGCGTTTTGGTGGTTTTCGGTTCTGCTCTCAGTGGTACAACAGTACCCTCTTCACAGATTTCTGAGAAGTATGAAGTTCCGTATATTGTTCCTAATTCATTAGATGGAAGGGTTACAAGCCAAGGCCTTAAGTACGTGTTCCAGACTGTATCGTTAATGCAGGATTGGGGCGTTTATGATGTTACTTGGGCCGAAGAGCACGGCGCAGAGACTGCTGTGATTACGGTTCCGAACTTCTCTTTTGGTACAGAAGTTGAAGAAATTTGGGATGGTGCGCTAGAGAATTCGAGCATCGAACTGTTGGAAAGTTTCACCTATGAAGGCAGCGCTCAGGACTTTACCGATACGATCTTGCGCGTCAAGCAGCTCGATCCAGATGTATGGTTCCTATTGGGCAACAACCAGTCTCCGCAGCTTGTGAAACAAGCCAAAGAGCAGGGTTATTATCCCAAGATGGGTATCATCACATTAGGTTCTGGCTTTGCAACATCCTTCTTCCTGGAAGAAGCAGGTGCTGCGTTGGCGGAAGGTATCTTTTTCACCATGGACTTTGCGCCTGTCAGCCAATTGGCGGT
>JAFCZI010000462.1 GCA_019314425.1 Deltaproteobacteria bacterium
GCACATCTTGGCTCGTTAAAGGTTCCTCTTTTAGATATAAAAAGTTTTTCGCGTTTAACATCGTAAAAATCACAAACACTGGAAATAATTATTTCAGAATCAGGGTATAGTTCCTTTATTTGGGGCATCTCATCACTGCCTTTGAGATCTCGATAAGTGGTCTTTACCCAATCTATAAAATCCTGAGGGCCGAGCAACGATGGCCATTTTTTACGCGCCATGATCTCTTCTAACTTTGTAACTATTCAGCAGGGAAATGTTATGTTTTTAAGATTTTGAAAGAAAGGAGGGCAACTCACCATCGAGCAGCAGACGTAGTGCTTCACTGGCATGTACCTGATTTTTTCTACACGTCGAAAGGTAACTGCGTATTCGGCAAAACATTTTGGCGCCATCCAGCGACCGGAAACACCCGGAAATTTTCTGATGGACTTTCGTCATCCGGATGTCATTTTCGCCCCGGTTGTTTGTGAATGGAACCAATGGATCATCCATGAAACGAAGGGTTTCCTGTTCGTAATTTCCAAGCCGCTCAAGAAGGTTGCGTGCTTTCGAGCGTTTCAGGCGCCCTCGCTGTCCTTTTTTTCGGCTTTTTTCGTCCGGCGGCGGGCATTCGATATCGCCTTGTTTGAGGATGTCTCGGTAGCTATTTTTAAATGACGCCGAAAGATCAACAGGTAACTTTCCGCCATTTTGCTCGACGGCCTTGTTGATAACCAGAAGCAAGGCTTTCAGATCCTTGGCCCAATCCTGGTTATCTTGCTCCCAGGCGCGTTCCAACTCTCTTAAATGGTGGGCGTTACACAGGGCGTGAAGGCAGTTGTAATTGAAATAGGGCTTCCAATGGTCATGGCACAATACACCGTTGAACCTTGGAAGGATACCCATCTCGTCAATCGCTTCCCCGCCTCTTCTCTCGTGCGGGTAGTAGCAGGTAGCGTCTGCGTTCGATACACAGTGCAGCCAGTATCGCTTACCATTTTTGTTGATACCGGTTTCATCCACGTTACATAAGGGGGACGATGCAAGACGGTCTTTAACGATTTCCTCAAAAGTCTCAAGACGGGTGAAGGCTTCCTTGTTAAAGTTAAAGATCGATCCTGGACTGATTGGGATTCCGGCCTGATCATGGAAGTATTCCCTGATCCTGTCGTAGGGAATCAACTGATGCTGTGAAAGATAGATCGCATGGGCCTTAAGTTGGTCACCGTATTGGACACGCCGATCAACGCCGTCGGGGAAGGTGGCAATGTATCGCTTCCCGTTGGTGTCTTCAAGAATTTGGGCTTGGTATTCCGTAACCCATCGGGTGATTTTTAAATCAATTACCTGCCGGGCCTCGTAACCGACTTCCCGGTATTGCCCAGGGGGAAGCTTTGATTCATCTAACGGCAACGGCTCTACGACGTCAGGAGTTTCCACGGGTTGAAGGGTTTTTCCTTCATGGCCCTTTTGTCCGCCGGGCTTGTTGTCACCGGTTGTCCGCTTTTTCTTCTTGCGGTTTGGATCGCTGGAAGGCGGTTTACTGCTGTTGTTACTGTTGAGGTTCAGCCGATTTGATAGCAAAACGACGATCATAAGAAGGAGCTCAATGGTTGATTTAAAAGCAGGTGACAGGTTTTGCTCAAGCTCAATCATGGCTTTGGCTTTTTCTACTGCAGCTTCTATGTTTATGGATTCGATCTTCACCCGCTGTCTCCTCATTTCGTTTATCAATGAGGAGATTATAACACAGGTTTTAAAAGTAGATTTTTTGTCCCTGAAATGCTGATTTTGCCCTTTTATTTTTTTAGGGCGGCACCGGTATCTGGCACACCAAACAAACTATAGTCGGGAAGACACACTGCCCGCTCTATGTCAAATTACGGAGGGACGATTAAGGTTGATTGAATTGCAAGTTTTGACGAAAAACCCTGTCAAGTAAAAAATGTGTTTTATAGTAGTTTTTTTTGAGCTGAATAGTTACTCAAAAGTTTGATCTCGGTTTCCCATTCTGCGGCG
>JAFCZI010000463.1 GCA_019314425.1 Deltaproteobacteria bacterium
ATAAGGTTTGTACGAGTTAAAGAGTGACCTGAAATGGGCAACCATTCGATTTTCATATGAAGTATTGAGGTGTTGGCCTACCTCATAAAAGGCGTGAAAATCAATACATTGCAGCCTAAATTTAGCCTGTGGATTCTTCACGCTGTATCTTGTATGCGTTGAGCTATTCACACACAATATATGGTAGTATTGATTTCTTATGTCGAATATCCAGAATTTCCCGGAACCGGTTGACAAGAAAATCGCCTGCACGTATGGTTCCGGGATTGGTTGTGAAAGAAATCTGAAATCAAGATCATTTGATCAGGAGGAAATGGATCAAGGTGTTATTTCTCTTTCCCCGGGAACCGACAAAGGTTGAATGAACAACGGGCAACCACGGGGGGTTGCTTCTACGTCGTTTCGGGTTTCATATGAAAGAAATATGGATTATCGGCGCTGGCCGTTTCGGGCGCATGGCGGCGGATCGTTTAACCGGTAAAATCAAAAATCTGCACCTGGTCCTGGTGGATCTGGAAGCGGAAAAGCTTCATGGGGTCGAAGGTCCCGGAAGGAGTCTTATCAGGTCTGACGGGGCCGCCTATCTTGCCACACATCTGAAGGGAGGAGAACCACGCCCCGACTGGATCGTTCCGGCGGTTCCCATTCATCTGGCGGCGGAGTGGCGCCTGCTGGATCAAGGGGCAAAAAACCTGCAACGGATTCCCATTCCCGCCGAAATGGATCCCCTCCTGCCCCATCCTCTGCGAGTGCCGAACGGCAATATATTTGTGAGCCATGCGGATTTTCTCTGCCCGGACGATTGTGCCGAGCCCCACAATACCTGCACTTTCACCGGAAAGCCCCGAAAACAGAATATGTTTGAACTCCTTGGCGATATTCAGTTTCCCCCATGGAAAAGCCTGGTGATCCGCAGCCATCAACTGGGTCCCGGTGTCGGCGGGTATCGCACACAGGAACTTTTCGACCTGGCCGAGCAGATTGAAAAAACCCGCGGTCCCCTCCTGCTAAGCACCGCATGCCGCTGCCATGGGGTCATAACGGGCCTTCGCTTGAACCGGGCATAATCCCTCAGGGGTCACTCTCTCGAAAACGATAGTACGATCGGGCTGGAATACATCATCAAAATAACGAATTAGCCAAAAGGGGAGATCATCCAATCCCAAGCATGCTTGCTAATGGTCTGCAAGGAGACAAAATTCCGTTACCCGTAAAATTTTTCTGTCCTGTTCCCATCGAGAATACCCTTCAACCAGAAGTTCATGACGCAAAACATCAAGCAATTCCCGCGTTGTTTCATTACGTTCCACCCTGTATTCATCCTCATCAAAGGTGAATAACGTGAGAGCAATAACGGCTCCGCTTTCATCCCACTCCGATGGCAGTAGAATCCCCTTAACGGTTATCTTTCGACTGTTTGAAGGATGTCCCATTCCACTTTCCCATGATTTTTTCTCATTCACTGACATTGCTGCATGATTTATGACCCTTGTATATGGAACGATCATCTTTGCCGTTCATGCGATATTTGTGCCAGAAACGCTTTGGGCCGGCTGACTTTCGAACCATGACTTGCCTTTCATAACCCGGATGGGGAGTCATCAACGGTTTATTTTTTGGAACACTCCGGTCTTTATGAAAAAAACTCTCACACACGTAAAACGTTTCCACAGAGAACTAACAAGTCTTCTTTCCTTGAAAAGGGAATTTCAGGTTCCGATTTTTTCCTTTCGGCATGCGTCTCTTAAAAAAAGAACGGACTTTCCCGGCCGAAAAGATTGGAATGAAATTTGCTTATTACGTGGATCACAACCTTGGGAGAGAAACTTTTCAGGCCTTAAATCGATAGAAAGGAGGTTGATCATGCCACTTACGAATTTATGTGCGAGAAGTGCAAAAAACCTTTTACCCTTGTCATGTCGATCTCCGAATGTGAAAAGGGAAATTTTGCCTGTCCGGCATGCAAGGGAAAAGACATTCGACAACTGATAACGACATTTC
>JAFCZI010000136.1 GCA_019314425.1 Deltaproteobacteria bacterium
AAGATACTGGACCAGGCTGTTTTTTGTCAGCATGTGGTGGTGATTGGCGGTGAAGACCATGACCATCTCCGTTTTGAAGCGCTCACAAACGATGCCCCTGCGGAATTGGACCCCGCAAATACCACTCCCGACGACGTGGCCTTCTGGCTGTACAGCGGCAGGAATCCGGAGCGTCTCATGGGCGCTGTTCATCATCACAGTCACATGGTATTCTGCGCTGAGGCATATGCCAAAGGTGTCCTGAACATGAGTTCGGAAGATCGGGTGATGGGGTCTTTTCTTTTTTTCGCCTATGGTCTGGGGAATAGCGTTTGTCATCCTTTTTCCGTGGGTGGTGCAACCGTCCTGGCCAATCACCGGCCCACGCCGGATCTGGTTTATGCGGACCTGATCAGATATAAACCCACCCTCTTGGGGGCATTGGCCGATTATCGAAAAAAAAGCCGGGAAGAAGGAACGTCGCTCCCCCCTGTCACAGGGTTAAGGGCCTGCATCTCATCGGCCGAGATCCTTTCCCCCGAAGTTTATCACCGCTTCAAGGATGAATTCGGCGTGGAGATTCTGGATGGGACCGGTTCTACGGAGATCTGTCATATTTTCCTCTCCAATTTTTTCGGGGAGGCCAGGCCCGGCAGCACGGGCAAGGTGGTCCCCGGGTATGAAGCACGCCTTGTGGATGAGGACGGGAACCCCGTAGAAACGGGCGAAACCGGGCACCTGCTGGTGAAAGGCGCGTCCATCGCGTCCGCTTACTGGAACCAGCGTGAAGAGACCCGGAAAAATATGCTCGGTGAGTGGTTTGTGACCGGGGACCGGTACCGGGTGGATGAAGAGGGGTACTATTATTTTAAGGGACGGAGCGATGACATGCTTCGGGTGGGGGGGAAATGGTTGTCCCCGATGGAGGTTGAGGGGGCCGTCAATGCGCTCCCGCAGTCCTGGAAAGCGCCGTGGTCGGCTACCAGGACGAAGACGCGCTGATTAAACCCTACGCCTTTGTGGTTCTGAAACCTGACCAATCGGGAAACGCGGCGCTGGAAGAAGAAATCAAGGCGTTTGTTAAAGAGAGCATTGCCCTTTACAAATATCCCCGCTGGGTAGACTTTGTTTCGGAACTCCCCAGGACAGCCGGAGGAAAGCTCCAACGCTTTATCTTACAGGAAAAATTGAACGGTTAGAACAGGGGCGCCAAAATGAGTCAGGTCATGCTCAACGTCAATAATATTGAAGTCATCTATGATGATGTTATTCTGGTTTTGAAAGGGCTTTCCCTGCAAGTCAGAGAAGGCCAGGTGGTGGCCCTCCTCGGGGCCAATGGGGCCGGAAAGACCACCACGCTCAAGGCCATCTCGGGCCTGTTGAAAGTGGAAGACGGTGAGGTGACCGGTGGCGCCATAGAATTCATGGGTGATCGCATTGATAAAAAAGAGGCCGAAGAGATTGTCCGGCTGGGTATCTTTCAGGTCATGGAAGGCCGTTGTGTATTTGAAAATCTGACGGCCTACGAAAACCTTATGCGGCAACCATGACCCGCCGGAGCCGCAAAGAGATCCGGGAACGATTTGACACGGTGCTGGAATATTTTCCCATACTGAAAACCCGCCGAAATTCACTGGCCGGATATCTTTCCGGCGGGGAACAGCAGATGCTGGTCATCGGAAGAGCCCTTATGGCGCGGACCCGCCTCATGATGCTGGATGAACCTTCCCTGGGGTTGAGCCCCATCCTGGTGGGCGAGATTTTCAAGATTATCAAAAAGGTCAATCAGGAGCAGAAGATTACGGTATTTCTGGTGGAGCAGAACGCGCACCTCGCCCTGTCCATTGCTGAACATGGGTATGTTATGGAAAACGGAAAAGTTGTTTTAGATGACAGTGTGGATCGTCTCAAGGAGAACGAAGATATCAAAATGTTTTATCTGGGATTGACGGAGATGGGCGCGAAACGGAGTTACCGGGACGCGAAGTTTTATAAGAGAAGGAAACGCTGGCTTACTTAAGGATTGCGGATTGCGGAATGCGGAATGAAAGGACAGGAGAAAATTTTAAATCCGGAGTCTGAAATCAGCCGTTAAGGAGAAATAGATATGGCAAAAATAGGAATATTGGGATGCGACAGCGTGGTCCGGGAGATGGATTGCGTGATGATCGGTTGCCTCGGTAATGCGCGGAGCAGGGCCGGGTCGTTTGCGGACTATCCGAAAGACAAACCCCTGGACCTGGTGGGTATCATCCATTGCGGCGGCTGTCCCACGGCGGTGGGGTCGGATCGTATCTGGCAGAAGGTGAAAGCCCTGGTGGATTACGGGATTGATGCCGTGCATTTAACCTCATGTCTGGTGCAGTTGTGTCCGTTTAAAGAGGCCTTTGTGGAAACCATCAAGCGGGATTACCCGGATCTGAAGGTGGTGGAGGGAACACATCCTTTTCATGACCAGGATGCTTTTAAAACAGGCGTCAAAGAACTGCTGAGTCAGCGGATGGTGACCCCCCAGAACATGAATGACCTGCTGTTTAAAAAGATCAAACTCCCGCCTGAAAAATCTGAGACGTAGAACCGGTAAGGATCCAGCCGTCGTAGCCACTTTGGCGGAGTCGGCCCGGGACGTCGGCGGTTTATTTCCCCCCCCGGTCTTTACGGGTTGACAACGGTGCACCCACACTTCTAGAATCAACTCTCGATAGGGACTTTATCAAACAAATGCCTCCGTTGGTGTGCTTTCACAATCGGGGGATATCTTTTAAGGGGGAATCCATAAACCATGGCGGAAAAAACTGAAAAGAAGAATCGTGGGCTCCTGGTGGGTCTCTTAATCCTGGTTCTGGTGATTTTTTGTATTGTGGTGATGAGCGCTAACTCAAGAAAGCCGGAACCTCTGACGACAATCAAGTATGATGCCAAAGTTGCCGGCGCTGCCTTTGTCAGGACCAACCAGATGCTCATCAAACAGATGCAGGAGAACTGGTTGCCCAATGACATTTACTGGCCCACGGTTTTTCTGGATAATATGCCCAGTTTTCAGATCGGTGAACTGGAGGTGGTTCGATACAATATTCATGTGCTCAGGGATAACCTGTCCCGAATGCGCACCACGGACAAGATTGACCGCAAGGTCGAAGATACGTTTACGGCACTCTCCAACGATCCCCATAAATGGTGGTTTCCATCGGCGGAGAGCAAATGGCAGGACGCCTATGATGATCTGGAAGTGTACTACCGCAACTTGGCCGCGGGCACCTCTCACTTTTATCCCCGGGGCGACAACCTCATTGAGCTTGTGGATGACTATGCCTCCCTCATGGGGGGCGTGAATACCCGATTGATCAATGCGCCCCAGCGCAGCGGCACCGTCCTTCCGGTTGACGCCGGTGACAAGGGGAATAGCGGCAAGAATTCACAGCGGGTGTCTGTCAATATTCCATGGCGCCATATTGATGATAATTTTTATTACGCTCAGGGCGTGGCTTACGGCCTTTACGAATCCTTCAAGGCCATTCGAATCGATTTCAAGCGGGTGCTGGAAGAAAAAGGCGCCATGGTCCTGGTGAACAAAATCCTTGAGAACCTGGAGCGGTGCTATTTTGAGCCCTGGGTCGTGTTTAACGGATCGCCGCAAAGTGTTTTTGCCAACCACTCCCTGAACCTGTCGGGTGTTTTTAACGATGCCAGACAGAAAATCGATTCTTTGTCCATGGCATTAAGGCAGGGTTGATGCGGACCGATTCAAGGAAAAGGACCTATATTTAAGGAAAAAGACCCATGCATGAAATGTCCATTGCGCAGAGTCTTCTGGATGTGATTAAGGAGGAGATGCGTAAACACAATGCAACAGTGTTGAAATCCGCGCTCATCCATATCGGACAGCTTTCCGCCATTGTCCCCGAATCCCTCTCGTTCTGCTTTGAGGTGATGACGTCCGGCACTGAACTGGAAGGGGCAAAACTCAATATGGAAATCATTCCATTAACCGGGAATTGCCGTAAATGCGGGCAGACATTTGAAATCAAAAATTATGCATTCGAATGCCCCTTCTGTGACAGCAAAGATATCGAGACCCTCTCAGGCCAGGAGTTGTCCATTGTTGAAATGGAGGTGGATTGAGGCCATTAAGCCACTGATCCGGCCGTCGTAGCATCCGCTACTTTGGTGGAGTCGGCTAATTATTTGGAAATTTAAATTGGAGAAGCATCAATGAAAGTATCGGTTGTGAAAAATATTCTGGCGGCCAACGATCGTATCGCCCAGGAAAACAGGGCTATCTTTGATGAAAAAAACCTGTTGGTCTTTAATCTCATGAGTTCTCCCGGGGCGGGCAAAACGAGTCTTTTGGAAAAGACGATTGGCGCCTTGAAAGACCAGATCAACATGGGTGTCATCGAGGGAGATATCCAATCTTCCCAGGATGCGGAACGGATTGCCCAAAAAGGGGTGCCGGTGGTGCAGATCAATACGGGTGGCGCCTGTCACCTGGACGGCAACATGATTCGCGACACATTCCATGAGTTTGATTTTGACGCTCTGGACCTGCTGGTGGTTGAAAATGTGGGCAATCTGGTTTGCCCGGCGGAATTCAAGGTGGGCGAAGATTTCAAGGTGATGATCTTGAGTGTCACGGAAGGGGAAGACAAACCGGCCAAATATCCCCTCATGTTTCACGAGTCAAAAGCGTTACTCATCAACAAGATTGATTTGCTGCCCTATGTGGATTGTTCGGTTGAGCGCATCAGGGAAGAATCGCTGAAGGTGAACCCTGACCTGGTGATTTTTGAGGTTTCCTGCACAACAGAGGAAGGGCTGGATGCCTGGTACGACTGGCTTAAAGATGAATTGAAAGCAAAGTCCTGATGGCGTCGTAAAAAGTCCCATCTGTTGCGTTGCAGAAAACAAGGGCAGACACACAGGGCGGGCACAAGACCCGCCCCTACGAAAACCAATCGGGTTCACCCGTAGGGGCCTGTGTGTCCGCCCTTTCGTGACTTTTTACGGGGCCATTAAGTCCTGAGGGGTCTGGAAACGATGAAAAGGCGGGCTCGCGGCGCCATTGAAGGGATTGTTCAGGGAGTTGGATTTCGGCCCTTCATTTATCAGCTGGCAGGTCAATACGGCCTGTCGGGTCATGTGGGCAATACGGATTTCGGTGTGGACCTGGAAGTGGAAGGGTCGGACCCCGATGTCACCGCATTTATCGCGTCGGTCATCGCGGCGCCCCCGCCACTGGCGCATATCGCATCGGTACGCTGGACCGATATCCCTGCCAGGCACCAACACACCTTTGAAATCAGGCAAAGCGAAAGCCATCGGGAGCGATCGGCACTCATTTCTCCCGATGTGGGCATCTGCAAAGACTGTCATCGGGAACTCCTGGACCCGTCGGACCGGAGATATGGCTATCCGTTTATCAACTGCACCAACTGCGGCCCCCGTTATACCATCATCAAAGACATCCCCTATGACCGCATGTTCACCACCATGGCGCCCTTTCAAATGTGTTCCGAATGCCGAAAAGAATACGAAGACCCTTCAAACCGCCGCTTCCACGCGCAACCCAATGCCTGCTGGGCATGTGGCCCCGTGCCATCCCTTCATGATTTGAACGGCACGAAAATGCCGTGTGAGGACCCGATCCGGGAGGCCCTTTCGTTGCTGCAACAGGGAGCGATTCTGGCCGTCAAGGGGCTTGGGGGGTTCCATCTTTGCGTAGATGCTTCGAACCATGAGGCCGTGGTCCGGCTCAGGCGGCGAAAACATCGGGAGGAAAAGCCCCTTGCCGTGATGGTGAAGGATCTGGAGGCGGCCCGGGAAATTGTTCACGCGAACCAGCCCGAGACCGAATTGTTGACCTCCCGCCGGAAGCCCATTGTGCTTCTGGAAAAAAAGGTACGCAATGGCCTTTCCGAACAGGTGGCCCCGCAAAACCGTTATCTGGGCGTGATGCTTCCCTATACGCCATTGCACGTTCTTCTGATGGAAGGGCTTTTTGGTCCCATGGTCATGACCAGCGGCAATGTGAGCGAGGAACCCATTTCGCGGGACAACCGGGAGGCCTTTCTAAAACTTCATGGCATTGCCGATTATTTTCTGGCCCACAACCGGGATATTCATCTGCGGGGAGACGATTCGGTGGTCCGCGTGGTGGACAATGTCCCGAGACAGGTCAGGCGTTCCCGCGGATATGTGCCGGTTCCCATTTTCCTCCCCTCATCTATGGCGTCAATGCCGTCGGTGCTGGCGCTCGGGGCGGAACTCAAAAACACCATCTGCCTGACCAAAAAAAACCGGGCTTTCTTGAGTCAGCATGTGGGGGATCTGGAGAACCTGGAAACCTATGATTTTTTCAATTTGACCGTCTCGCACCTGCGGCGGATTCTGGAGATTCGCCCCGAGGTGATGGTTCACGACCTTCATCCGGACTACCTCAGTTCCAGATTCGCCAGAGAACAAAATGAAGTTACACCCCTGGCGGTGCAGCATCACCACGCCCATATTGTGAGTTGCATAGCCGAACATGGCTTTCCGGGGCCTGTTATCGGC
>JAFCZI010000137.1 GCA_019314425.1 Deltaproteobacteria bacterium
CACGGGCAAACCAGCCTCGATCATCACGTCTCTGAAGTCATCCTCATATTCTTCGTAGGTGTGAAATTTAACGGGATAATTCCATGGATTCACATGCCTGACATACCGGCTGTTGTTGGCCAAATTCCTGGTGGGGCTTAAAAACACGCCTGCCATATGCATCAGTTTGCTGAATGGAATGTAGGCAATTAAAACACAAAGTATAAAGAGATGGATGTAGAAAATCACACCGATCCCGTCGGGTACAACGGGGGAAAATTTGAACAACCCAATCACCAACTCCTTGACCTTGGTAATGTCCACTCGGAGGAGGTAGCGCATGAGCATACCGGTGGTGCCGAGAGACAAAATCAGCATCAGTGGGAAATAGTCGGCCGGGAGTGACAGGTAGCGCATCTGGGAATAGATAATTCTTCTGAGCAGCAGCCAGGTGACGGCCGCCATGAGCAGCATGCCCGAGAGATAGACTCCGGGAAGGCCGAAGCCGTTAAAGGGCGCCGCACCCATCTGCATGAAACCGTCAAGGCTCTCCAGCAGTAAAACAAAGCCCGGTATGGGTTCCATGAAAAAGCGGAAGTGCCTGAGAAAAATCACGAGAAACGAATAATGGAACACGAGCGCGGCCAGCCAGAGCCACTTTTCCCACTCGTAGTTAATCCTGGGTGCCCCATCCACTTTGCTATACTCAAGACGCGTGTTTCGAAAAAGCGATCGAAACGTGAGAACTTCGAAAAGCATCCTCAACACCACACCGCCCGTGCCTTTGGGATTGTCGATTGGGTTACTCTTGATCCAGGGGAGAGACCACATCTGGCCCGCTGTGGTGGGAATCCGGTAGGGAACCGGCGATCGTCCCCAATCCAGAACACGCACGATGATGCCCACAATGAAGGTAGCCAGGGCTGCATATGGAATGACAACCCCGAAGAGGATTTTCAAATCCAATGCCCCCACACCAATCCAGGGGATCAAAACCACGATAAGCACCGCCAAGGATGAAAACACAAGACTCAGTACAAAATTCATAGACGATTACCTCTTTTCAAAAATCAAAAAACTGTCCCTGTATAGCCCATTCAGATTCCAGGGCGATTACTCCGGAATCTCTTTAATGAGATTTGCCCTCTCCAGCAACCGGCCATACTCATTTCTGACCTCTTTGACGCGAATGTCGTAGATCTGCTGGCGACACTGTGAGTAAACATCAAAAGCCAGGAGAGCGGCCGCATCAATCCTGTCTTCAAGCAGATGCAGTTCGGAAAAGGTGCCTTCTCCGAGTGTTTCCCGCAAGATGCTCTTCAACTGCAGAACAAATCCGACGGCATGGGAAGGCTTAAAATCCTGTACCGCCCTGATCCTGATGATCTTGTCAAGGGAGGAAAAAATTTTCTCCGTATCCTCACCTTTAACCAATTCATCAAAGAGGATCTCAACATCCTTGGTGATGATCAACCCCACCGGATTGGCGAACTGGCTCTTTTCTTTCTTGAGAAATTTCTGGGTTTCCTTTGGGTAGGTCTGGATAATGGCTTCCTGCCATTTCTTGATGATGGTGGATCGGTTCTCTGAAAGGATGCTATCTAAATTCATAATAAGTGCTAGTTACGCCAATCTAAACGCGACATTCCCCCTAAGTCTGATATTTAGGGGAACCTATACAAAATCATGTTTTCATGTCAAGCAAAAAATGGTTTCTTCTTGCCGAATCCACTTGAATCTTTGCTTGTAATGGCGCCATTCTCACGGTAGGTTGTCTTCATGAAACGGGACGGAAAAAAATCAATTTTCGGATGGGCCATGTACGACTGGGCCAATTCAGCCTTTGCCACCACCGTTATGGCGGGTTTTTTCCCCGTGTTCTTTAAACAGTACTGGAGCCTCGGCGCTGATACCACTGTCAGCACGGCCCGGCTGGGTCTGGCCAATTCTATTGCCGGGGTTGTGGTGGCGGTTGCTGCGCCTGTTCTGGGCGCCATTGCCGACAGGGGAGGCACCCGCAAAAAGTTTCTTCTGTTTTTTGCCGTTATGGGTATCCTTATGACCATGGGCCTATTTTTGGTGAGCCAGAGAAACTGGCCCCTGGCGATACTGGTTTATGTTCTGGCCACGGTGGGTTTTTCAGGGGGCAATATTTTTTATGATGCATTGATCACCGGTATTACCACCGATGATAAGATGGACATGGTTTCTTCCCTGGGGTTCTCGCTGGGATACCTGGGGGGCGGTCTTCTTTTTGCCCTGAATGTGTGGATGGCCCTGCAACCGGCCACTTTTGGTTTCTCAGGTGCGGGAGAAGCGGTCAGGTTCTCCTTTCTAACGGTGGGTATCTGGTGGGCGGTATTTTCCATTCCCATCTTTTTGTTTGTCCGGGAACCCGGGCAGAAGGCCGTCCGGGAAAAGGTCGATCATCCGGTCAAAGCCGGAATCCGGCAGCTCGTACAGACCTTTCAGGAAGTACGTCACCTGAAAACCATTTTCCTTTTTCTCCTGGCGTACTGGCTTTACATTGATGGGGTTAACACCGTTATTCGAATGGCCGTGGATTATGGCATCTCCATAGGATTCGAGACCAAAGACCTTATTTTAGCGCTTCTTATTACTCAATTTGTCGGTTTCCCCTCGGCCATCGGGTTCGGGTTTCTGGGCCGGAGATTCGGGACAAGGCCCGCCATTTTTCTGGCCATTGCCGTTTATCTGTTTGTAGTCATTTGGGCCGCTTTCATAAAAAGCAGTACGGAGTTCTATGTACTGGCTATTATCGTGGGGCTGGTTCAGGGGGGCATCCAGGCGCTGAGCCGTTCCTATTATGCCCGGCTCATTCCTGTGGACAAATCCGCCGAGTACTTCGGTTTCTACAACATGGTGGGCAAGTTCTCCGCCATTATCGGCCCTGTTTTAATGGGCGGTACGGGACTTTTCGTCAGATTTTTGGGATACGACAGCCATACGGCTTCCAGGATCAGCATTATCTCCGTCGCCGTTTTCTTCATTGCTGGCGGCATCCTTTTTACCTTTGTCAGAGAGGAGCGAGGAAAAAAGGATTTGAAATATCTTTCAAAGGGAGTTGACGGTTGACCGTTACCGGTTTTTACCTGCACCCTGACAACTGCCCCCTGTAAATCATTATTCCCCCAAAGCCCGTTGCATGCGCCTGATCATTTCGCCACTGCTAATATATGCCTCGATCCGCAACGGTTTATCTTCATCACCCTTCCTGTCAATAAACAGAACCGTCGGAACCCCTCGAATATGGTACTGTTTTTGAAGGATCACCTGCTGTGGATGTCGTTTTGTCAAATCCACCCTGAGCGTCACAAACTGTTTGCTCAGTTTTAAAACGTCAGGGTTTGTAAACACATCCTTTTCCAGAGCGCGGCAGGGGCTACACCAGTCCGCATAGAAATCGAGCATCACCGGCTTTCCGGATTGGGTTGCGGCGGCCAGGCGCTCCGGTGAATAGGGCTGCCACCCCACGCTGGGGCTATGGTGGTCGTCAAAAGGCGCAAACCAGAGGATGGCTGCTGCTACTATCAGCACAATGCCCACGCCTTTCCTGATGTGGGAGAAAGACCGTTGATTTTTCCCTTCGGGGTCCAGAAACCCCAGGTGAAGGCCGGCCGCCGCTGTCACCAGGCCGAAAAGCATGGTCCTGGAAACGGTCCCGGGGATCACGGGCAAAAGCAGATACCCGGCCATGCCCACAAGGACCCATCCAAGGGCCTTGCGAATCCATATCATCCATGTTCCCGACATGGGCAGTTTATCCGCCGCCCCTGAAAAAACCGCCAGAACCGCCAGGGGAAGCCCCATGCCGACACTCAGCACAAAGAAATATAGAAACCCCAGAAACGGGTCCCCTTTTTGGCCCACATAAGTTAGAAGGCCCAGGATAAACGGACCCAGACAGGGCGCTGCCACAATGCCCAGGGTCAACCCCATGAAAAGGGTGCCGAAATACCCGCCGAAATTTTTGGCCGCTATGTTTGTCAGACCCGCGGGGATGCGCAGTTCCCAGAAACCGAAAAAACTGAACGCCAACGCAATGAGGATCGATGCCACCACCACGAGGACAATGGGACTCTGGAGCGCGGAACCCAGCATGCCCCCCGAAAGGGCGGCGGTGACCCCCAGGATCGAATTGGTGATGGCAAGTCCCAGGATGTAAAAAACGCCGTGAACCAGGGGTATTCCCCCCATTCGTCCCCCCTGCCCGCCGAAATAAGAGACGGTGATGGGAATGAGGGGATACACGCAAGGGGTGAGGTTCAGCGCGAGCCCGCCCAGAAAAATGCCCAGGAGGGTCAGCCAGAGGCCTGCGCCCGTTTGCCATCCGCCTGCTTTTTTCTCTGAAACGGGTGCGGATTCAATGGTTTTGAATATCTCAGGGTTCAGGGGCTTACCCTCATCCCCCGGCGCTGCAACCGTCACGGGAAAAGAAAAGGAGACATTTTCGGGGGGCAGGCAGGCATTGGCTGAACAGGCCTGAAAAGAAAGTTGACCCTTGATCACCTGTTTTCCTTGCGGTGCGCCATCATCCACCTTGAGTTTTCCCCGGACCGTGATCTTGCCCGCGTAGACCGCGACGGATTTGTCCGTAAAGGAGAATTTTTTCTCAATGGTTGGGGGAAACTGAATATCGCTGATGCTGACCCCGGGAGATTCTGAAAAAAGTAACCGGGTGGGGAAGGGATTTTCCGGGGATTTCTCGGGGCCGTGCAGAAACCATGGAAACTGGATTTTAACCTGAAACACAACCGGGTAAGCGCCCCCCGGCGCATAGCTTTCGTGGGACGGTACCGATTTAACGGAAGCTGTGGCAGACCAGGCATTTAAAGAAAAGAAGAGCGGCAGAAAAAAACCGATAAGATAAAATACGAAATGAGGATACGGCGTTACTTTTTTCCCGAATTTAAACATTATTGATGCCCTCGACAGAAAACAAAAAACCTTCGACAACGTTGTTGGTATTGTTTGAAGAGACGCAAAGATAAGAATGGTTACCAGCTGTGTCAATTATGTCCATGGAAACATTGATGGCCTCGTAAAAAGTCACGAATCTATACTAAGGCGGGCTGCGCCCACAACCCAAATGGCCTCACGCAAAGACCCAAAGGTCCATTTCGCGAAACCTTGTGTGGCCGGGACCCGGATTCCAGTGCAAAACGTACTGGAGCTGATAGAAGAAGGCATCTTTTTCGAACAAATCATTCAAGACTACCACCCCCCATTGGCCGTTGAAGACATCAAAGCCTGTGTCAGATATGTCGTCGACCTTTTCAAGACTGAATCGGGAGTCCCTGGCGAAGCAGAGGTGGCACCTTTACTATTGTGCCCCTCGAAAGGAAGGGAAAATTTCGAATCCGGCTGTGAGGAAATGATGGTCTGCGGTTAACGCTTTTTCAATCTGCAATTCCTTCATGAGGACAAAGCTCGTGCAATCGGTAAAGGAAAAGGATTGGTCATTCCACCTGAAAAACCAACGCACGGCTCGTTCCGCCCTGTCAGGTGTCACCCACTCCGTTCGGCATCGCGGGCTTTCCGACACTTGGTCCCACCACTGTTCGGCGGCGTTCAGACCGAGGCGCATACGGATCAAGGTTAGGGTTTCATCGACAACATAATTGGAAACAACCAGCATGCCACCAGCCTCAAGCCACTGGTCCCGGGCGGTCCGAAAGGAGACGTGCATGGGATCCCTGGCATCGGCCATGGCCATCCAACCGGCTGTATCCACAAACAACCGTTTCATCGTGTACCATGGCCATAAAGGAGAGCATCGTGGTCTTCCGAATGCAGTCCGTCGGACGATTCCCCCAGTGCCCCGGCCTGATACAAGGGGTCTTTTTCCAACTGAGTGGTCGGGTAATCCACTTCGTCGATGGGTACGATTCGAAAGGCCGGACGACTCCTATAGAGCACCGTGAATTGCTCTCCCCGACGGACACTCTCCACGATTTTCGGAAGGGTGGCCCGCAGCTCTTTCGTATTGATGATTGTTTTCATTTGGATACCTCCAGATAAAGCTTACGAAGTTCATCTTGAGTTTAACATTTATGGACCATCGTGTCAACAGCCTCCATCGGGTTTTTTCCTCTTTTTGCTCCCACATTGTGCACCCGCAAATAAAAAAAGGACTCACGTCATATGGCGTAACCGTTGGATTTTCGAGCTTCCTGGAATCCTCTATGAACCTTTCGGAATGCTCCCGGAGTTTTCCAATAGCGGGCCATTCAAAAGGCTTCAATTTCATCATCGAGATCAAAAAACGGACAGAAAGAGAATCAACAGGACAAGGGTATTCAATTTCTCTATCTGACTATCCTTTAATAGCGGCAGAGCGTTGATTGTCAATGTAATTTTGTGATAGATTGGGCCATAAAATTGAAAAATATCCCTGCGGGCGGTGTCAAACCAAGTTTCGGGGAATACGTGCTTCAGGACTGCTTTCTCTTTAAAAAGCTTGACGGTTGTGATACCCTAGTCTGGATTTACAATGTTCTCCC
>JAFCZI010000138.1 GCA_019314425.1 Deltaproteobacteria bacterium
CACCCCATCTTCGCCTATTTTGGCCTGCTCACATAGCATTAGTATGCTACGCAGTCCCAAATAGACGAATATGAAGCACTGGCCAAACATTTACATTGTAAGCCGAATATTTACCCTGCACATCATAAAGAAAGACGCATAAACGGCATCACCAAAACGGCCTTTCACAAATTAAAGGAAAACGATTCGGTGTGTCAAGATGATTTCAACAACGGCGGATTTGTACTTGCAAACGACGCCGTCGCCCGTAATTATCCGTATGTCTCGATAAAAACGGTGAACCGGCAACCGACAACTGCAAACAGGCACCTTTTGTATTGACAACCCTGCCCAAAAAGTTATGCTTGGAAAATAATCGCACTGAATCAGGAGCGTAAAGCATGTCTGCATCACAAAATATCCGGGCCGCCATTGAAAGGTCCTCCTTTATCAGAAAAATGTTCGAGGAAGGCGCCAAACGAAAACAACAGTATGGGGCGGAAAATGTCTTTGATTTCAGCCTGGGAAATCCCAATCTGGAACCGCCTTCCAAACTCAATCAAATCCTGAATGATTTGATCTCGGACCCCAATCCCGGTCAACACGCCTATATGCCGAATGCCGGGTTTCTTGAAACCCGCCAGGCTGTGGCGGATTATCTGAGCGCCGATAACAAGGCCACATTTACACCGGATGACATTGTCATGACCGTCGGCGCGGGGGGCGGTCTCAATGTGGTTTTGAAAACCATTCTCGATCCGGAAGATGAAGTGATCATTCCCAAACCTTATTTTGTGGAATATAATTTTTACCTTGCCAATCACCAGGGGGTTTCCAGGCCGGTGCCCACCCACCCGGATTTTTCCTTTGATCTGGACGCCATCGAAGGGGCGATCACCGAAAAAACAAAGGCCGTTCTGATCAATTCACCCAACAACCCCACCGGGAAGGTCTATTCCGAAGAGGATATCCGAAAACTGGCGGCACTTTTGACCCATCACAGTACCCGGCGAGGACACCCCATATACTTGATTTCCGATGAACCCTACCGGAAAATTGTCTTCGACGGGGTCGTGGTTCCCAGCATTTTCGACGCCTACAACGAGAGTTTTCTGGTAACATCTTTTTCCAAAGACCTTTCGATCCCGGGCGAGAGAATCGGCTATGCGGCAGTTCATCCCGATATGTCGGATAAGGGCCAGATTCTGGCGGGCATGATTTTCTGCAACCGCACCCTGGGTTATGTCAACGCCCCCGCCCTCATGCAGCGGGCCATTGTGCATCTGCTCAATGAGAGCGTGGATATCTCGTTATATCAAAAAAACAGGGATCTTTTCTGCGACGCGCTCTGGTCTTTCGGCTACCGGTTCCCGAAACCGGAAGGTGCTTTTTATCTGTTCCCCAGATCTCCCATCGATGACGATGTGGCCTTTATAGAGGCCCTTCAGGTGGAAAATATCCTGACGGTGCCGGGAAGCGGGTTCCTGGGCCCCGGTCACTTCAGAATCGCCTATTGTGTTGCGGAATCGGTCATTAAAAAAGCCCTTCCAGGTTTTGAAAGAGTCATCAAAAAATATTGATTTTTTGTAAACGCGAAAGGGGAAAACAAACCATGTATTCAAAGACCATTTCACTCAGGTTTCCCAAAACAACCGTTGGCGAGCCGATCGCGGCAACGCTTGTCAAGGAGTTTGATCTCTCTTTCAATATTCTGAAAGCCGTCATTTACCCTCGAAAAGAAGGCTTCATGGTGCTGCAATTAAGCGGCCATCAGAAAAATTACAGGCAAGGCATCCAGTATCTCAAAAGCATCGGCGTCAAGGTGGAGAGCATCGGCCAGGATATCAAGCGCAATGATAATAAGTGTTATCAATGCGGCGCCTGTACAGCGGTTTGCCCCACGGGCGCTCTCAGTATCAAAAGGCCGGAAATGGACGTTCTCTTTGACAAGGAAAAATGCAGTGCGTGCGAATGGTGCGTGGCCGCGTGCCCGGCCCGTGCGATGGAAGTCAAATTTAATAAAACACTCCTGAATTAAATTGCGGAATCCAGCATTCGGAATGTAAATATTCGAATTACAATGTAAATGTTTGGCCAGTGCTTCATATTCGTCTATTTGGGACTGCGTAGCATACTAATGCTATGTGAGCAGGCCAAAATAGGCGAAGATGGGGTGCTGGCCGAATCTTTACTTCGGTATCCATCTAAACCTGTGAATAAACGCCAATCCCTGAAAATACTCGTGGCCCTGAGCGGGGGCGTGGACAGCGCCCTGGCAGCGGCCCTTTTAAAAGCAGCCGGGCATCGGGTCCACGGACTTCATTTTGTCCTGCCGTCCCCTGAAAGCGTCACCCATCAAAGGATCTCAGAGGCCCGGGAAATCGCGGAACATCTTAAGATCCCGCTGGAAATCCTGGATCTGAAAGCCATCTTTGAGCGTGAACTGATCACCCCTTTTGTGGATACCTACCTGAACGGGCTCACCCCCAACCCCTGTGTTCGCTGCAATCCGCTCATCAAATTTGAGCAAATGTACCGCCATGCGGTAAAGCATCAATTTCATTTCATGGCAACGGGACATTACGTTCGCGTCAAAAGAATTGGCAAAAACAAACCCATCAGCTTGTGGAGAGGCAAAGACCGGCAAAAAGACCAATCCTATTTCCTTCACCGGCTGAATCAACAGCAGCTTTCGAAAACCATTTTTCCGTTAGGCCATATCACCAAAGCGGAAACGCGAAACCGTGCCAGGCAGTTGGGCATCCCCTCCCACTCAAGCCGTGAAAGCCAGGAGATCTGTTTTATCCCTGACATGGATTATCGCCATTTTATTGAATCGCGAATAAAACGCAGCCCTTTTAAAAAAGGTCCCATCATCAACCTCCAAGGCGACAGGGTGGGGGAACATGAGGGCATTCACCGCTATACCATCGGCCAAAGGCACGGACTGGGCATCGCCTCTTCCAGGCCCTATTACGTCAAAGCCCTGGAAGCGGAGGGCAATCGGGTCATCGTGGGAAGGCAGGAAGATCTTTTTTCAAAGGCGATATTCGCGACGGATTTTCACTGGATCAGTCCTTTTGAACCGACCGAACACAAGACCATAAGCGCCCAGATCCGCTATCGGCACAAGTCGGCCCCCGGACGGCTGGAGATCCGATCTTCCCGCGACGTCCGATTTATTTTCGACCAGCCCCAGATGGCCGTCACGCCGGGACAGGCCCTGGCCTGCTATGATGGGGATCGGGTGTTGGGAGGAGGCTGGATTGTCCAAGACATTTAAAATCATCACCCTCGGCTGCAAGGTGAATCAATATGAATCCGCCTTTATCGAGGAGTCCCTGAACCGGGCCGGATGGCAGCGAGCCGCCGATGGGACCTCAGCCGATGTTCTGGTGGTCAATACCTGCATCGTCACCCACAAAGCGGCGCACCAGTCCCGTCAAGCGATCCGCAAGGCCATTCGGGAAAACCCGGGAAGCCGTGTTGCCGCCATCGGCTGCTACCCGCAGGTATTTCCGGAAGAACTTGAGGCCATCGACGGCGTGGATCTTGTGGCCAACAACCGGGTCAAATCCGAAATTCCGCGTCTCCTGACGACACTGCCCCCTGCGCCTGAAAAAACCCTTAATTTGCCGTCTTTCGAACCTGAAACCCCTTTTGATACCTTGGACATCCAAAACTTCCCAGGCCGAACCCGCGCTTATCTGAAAATCCAGGATGGATGCCAATCCTTCTGCACCTACTGCATCGTCCCCTACGCCAGGGGGCCCTATCGAAGCCTGGCACCTGAAAAAGTCATCAGGGCGCTTGACGGGTTCGCCAAGCAAGGATATCGGGAAGTGGTACTAACGGGCATCCATCTGGGGAAATACGGGGTAGATCTCAGCCACAACATGGATTTAAAACAATTGCTTCAAATGACGGAAAAAGAAGGCTTACCCCTTCGCCTGCGGCTGAGCTCTTTGGAACTCCGGGAACTGGAACCGGAAATCATTGAAATGACCGCGTCAAAGCCATGGCTCTGTCCCCACTTTCATATTCCCCTTCAAAGCGGCGACAACGGCATCCTCAAAAAAATGAATCGCGGCTATACCACAACCGAATTTGCCGAAAAGATCAAGGCCGTTCACGCCGCCATCCCTCAGGGCGCCATCGGGGTGGATGTTATGGCCGGTTTCCCGGGAGAAGACAATGCCGCTCATGAAAACTGCCTTTCACTCCTTCGGGATCTTCCCGTTTCATACCTCCATGTTTTCCCCTTTTCCCTCAGAAAGGGAACACCGGCCTGGAATTTCAAGAACAAGGTGGATAACAACACCATTAAACAACGGGCTTCTGAACTGAGAGACCTTGGCCGTAAAAAAAGAATGCGGTTTCATAACAGCTGTTTAGGCCATATCTTTGATGTACTGGTGGAAGGCCCCTATGCCGAAGACAAGGCCCTCATGACAGGCGCCGGTGAGAACTACCTTCCCTTTGTCTTCCCGCGCGACGATCACTTGCAGGGCCATATTGTGAAGATGCGTGCCGCGCGAACGGCAGGTGACAAGGTTATGGGAACGGTTTTAATCTGAAGGGATATTAGGGATATTTTGGATGGCGGGATTCAAAACACATCTGGCGGGTGGCATCGCTTCGGGTACGGGGCTGTCACTCATCGGCTACTCCGTTGCCGGGCTTAGCCTCATGCAAACCGGCGCCATTTTTGTGGTGGGCTCGGTCGCCGGTTTGCTTCCCGACCTGGACAGCGACACGGGAAAACCCCTGACTTTTCTGTTTCAGCTGGTTTCGATCCTGGTACCGAGCCTTCTTTTCACGAGGGTGACCCAACGATTCGGAAACGCCCCGGAATTTCTGATCTGTTATTTTACCCTGTCGTACCTTTTCATCAACTATATGATCTGCGGCGTCATAAAAAAAGTAACTGTACACCGGGGCATCCTGCACAGCCTGCCGTTTGCACTCCTTTGCGGGGGAATCGGCTATCTCCTTTTTAAATCATCGGGCAAAGATATGGCCCTGTTGGCGGGGTCGGCGGTACTGGCAGGTTGCGTCATTCACCTGTTACTGGATGAAATCAACTCCTTTGAACTCAAGCTCGGTTTCATTCCGTTTCCGAAAAGATCCAGAGGCACGGCCCTTAAACTTGTATCCGGTTCCATTCCAGCTACCGTTTTTGTTTACCTGCTGCTGGGCCTGGTGGTCGCGGCGATTTTTGTACCGGGACCTTTTTCGCGGTTTGCATAAGCCCTTCCACCAGCCCTTATCCCCTACCCTTCGCTGCAAGGGCCTGTTTCAGTTTTTCGCCCAGAGAGCTCATTGCTTCGCTTTTGCCGGGGACAAAGCTGCGCCAGTCGCCTTCGTCTGCGGCATCCCCCGGACCCACGGAGATTTTCCGTTCGCTCACGTTGACAGTTTCGATCCGAACGGGGATGGTATCCCCCGGCTTCGACTTTTCAAACCGGCCCGACTCGGATGACGCCTTGATCCTGCTTTTGGGCAGCAATGCCGTAATGCCCGGTTCAAGAGAGACGAATATCCCGAATTTTTCGTGCTTCTCCACAACGACTTCCACCGCCTGTCCCACCGAGTATTTCTGCGCAACCCCCGCCCAGGGATCTCCTTCTACATCCCGCATGCTCAAAGAGACCCGTCTTCGGGATTCATCGATTTCCTTGATGGTCACCTGAACCATGTCGCCGGGCGCCACCACATCCTCGCATTTCAAGATGCGCTTCCGATAACTCATCTCGCTGATGTGAACAAGCCCCTCAATACCCGGTTCAATCTCCACAAAAGCCCCGAATGGCGCGCAACGGGTCACCTTTCCATCCACCACGTCGCCCTCTTTAAACCGTTGGCTGACTGTTTCCCAGGGATCATTGCCGATTTGCTTGATGGAAAGGGAAACCTTCATCTGGTCCAGCTTTTCGCCCGGCGACAGGCCCAACACCTTGACCTTTACGGAATCGCCGACCTGGAGCACATCGGCAGGGTTTTCCACACGCGACCAGCCCAACTCGGAAATATGAACCAGCCCTTCCACCCCCGGGATCAGCTCCACAAAAGCGCCAAAAGGCATGAGCTTGGTCACCCGGCCCTCTATCTCGTCTCCCACGACAAGGTCTTTAAAAAAACTTTTCCGCGCTTTTGCGACGGCCTTGTCCAGCAACTTTCGTCTTGAGATCACGATGTTGCGTCCGTCTTCTTCAAAATCGGTAATGAGGAATTCAAAGGTTTCCCCCACGTAATCCTCAGGTTTTTCCACGTAACGAATGTCCATCTGGCTAATGGGGCAAAAAGCCCTTTTCTGTCCCAGCAATACCTCAAACCCCCCTTTGTTCAGGGCGTTCACCTTGCCTTCCACCGGAATCGCTTCCTCATGGGCATCCTGCAATAACTCAAATCAAATGGACAAATCAGATTTTTTTGATAATTTATTAGGACAATCAAGCGAGTTTTGTAGCGTTATTCGTGCG
>JAFCZI010000139.1 GCA_019314425.1 Deltaproteobacteria bacterium
GAAATAGGGTAGCATCAAGAAGTGATGCTTCCAATATAGGCAGAGGCCATGCAAATACTTGATACCCTTAAGTTAACGGCCAATAGCTAAAAGCTCATTGCAGTTTTTAGGTGTCACAAAAAACAAGAAGTTCATTGACTGGAAAACCTATAAACTTAAACCTGCGGCGCTGCCGCTTTAGCAGCCCTTTTATTCAAACTCGGAGTTGATGGAATTCTGAGAGATGGAGACAAGAACAATGAGCATCAAAAAGCCCGGCGACCAAAAGAGCCCTTACGCCCAGGCAGGGGTCGATATCGAAGCGGGAAATAGATTTGTAGAGTTGATTAAACCGATTGTCGGCAAAACTCAAACGCCGGGTGTTATCACGAATATCGGCGGATTTGCCGGCCTCTTTTCGCTCCATGTCCAGCACATGAAGAATCCTGTCCTGGTCAGCTCCACCGACGGGGTTGGGACAAAACTCAAAATTGCCTTCATGCTCGACAAACACGATACCGTGGGACTGGATCTGGTGGCCATGTGCGTCAACGACATCGTCGTACAGGGCGCATCTCCGCTTTTTTTCCTTGACTACATTTCAATGGGTTTCCTGGATGAAAATAAGGCTGTTGAAATTGTGAAAGGAATTGCAACCGGATGCATGGAGGCCAAATGCTCGCTCATCGGGGGTGAAACCGCTGAAATGCCCGGTTTCTACTCGAAAGACGAATACGACCTGGCCGGATTCGTGGTGGGGATAGCCGACAACGAAGAGCTGCTGGACGGAAGCGAGATTGCCGTAGGTCATCGGCTGATCGGCATCGGAAGCAGCGGTCTCCACAGCAACGGTTACTCTCTGGTAAGGAAGATTTTCTTCGATGACCTGAAAATGTCCATTTCCGACCATGTGCCGGATTTTGGCCGAACTCTCGGGGAGGAACTGCTCGAACCCACCCGGATATACGCCAGAACCATCGAGAACCTCCGGAAGAATTTTCATCTTTACGGCATCAGTCATATCACAGGTGGCGGACTCATCGAAAACCCTCCCCGGATATTGCCGTCACGCTGTAAGGCCATCATTGACACAACCACCTGGATACCCCACCCTGTATTCCAATACATGAAGAAAGCTGGCCATGTATCGGACCATGACATGATGCTGACCTTTAACAACGGCCTCGGAATGCTGATTGTTGTCAATGAGGAAGAAACCGATGAGGTACTCCTGAGGCTGAAAGCCATGGGAGAAGAAGCATACTGCGTCGGGGGCATAGAAGCGCGGGAAGAAAATGAAGACGCCGTTCAATTTGTCGGTCTTGAATAGACGGTTTTTATTTCAGGCATTGGAAATACCTCCAAAAAAATAGCTGAACCGTTCACAGGGTGCAGGGGTCAGTTGTCAGGGGACAGAATGAAATTCGAAGCTGTTTTTTCTGCACCCTGAGAACAATTAGAAACATTTTTTCTGCCGAGGCTGAGATGCTTCATCAAAAAATGTGAGGAGTCAAATATGTTCGGGCTTGGTCCTACGGAACTGATCATCATCGCCATCATTGTCATCCTGATCTTTGGCGCCAAACGCCTTCCGGATATCGGAAAGGGCATTGGCGGCGCTATCCGGGAATTCAAAAATGTCAAAAAAGAATTGAGGTCGGAAAAAGCCTCCGACGACGACTCCGGGAAAAAAATTGAAACCTCGGAAGCCGAAAAACCGCCAACCATGGAAAGTAAGGTAGTTGACAAAGTCATGGAACAGGTCCCGGGGGTCAAAAAAGCCATGGATTTGAAGAAAAAGGCAGACACCGTAAAAAGTCTCTTAAAGTAAAATGCCCATGAAAAACCCCCAATGCGAAATACCTGATTATACGCCCACTTCAAAGGAAATAGAGAAAATCCTCAAAAATTCAAAGCGGGTTGCAGTGGTGGGTCTTTCCCCCCAAACATCCAGGGACAGCAACAAGGTGGCCCGGTACCTGCTGGAGGCGGGTTACGATGTAATCCCCGTAAACCCGGGCCAGCAGAAAATACTGGAAAGGACCTGCTACAAAACCCTTGAAGACATCCCCTTTGCCGTTGATATGGCCAACCTCTTCATCAACCCCACCCGTGTTCCGCCCGTGGTAGAGCAATGCATCCGCATCGGGGTCAAAACCATCTGGATGCAGTTGGGTATCGTTCACAACGATGCCGCTTCAAAGGCCAAGACCGCCGGTATAGAGGTGGTCATGAACCGGTGTATCATGGTGGAGCATCAAAACATGCTGAACTTTGACAGAGATCCTTTAAAAAAACCATGAGTCTTGTCACCGCCATCAAAGTCTCCCTCAATTTCGTTGAACGGCAGATTTTCAACCAAATAGGCCTGCAAATCAATCCTGGAGATCGAATCGGCCTGGTGGGTCCCAATGGGTCCGGAAAGACCACCCTGCTTCGCGTCATCATGGGCAAAATCACGCCCGACGAGGGCGAAATCAGAATTGCCGGGAATTGTCGTATCGGGTACCTGGCTCAGGATGTCCAGGAAGCCGTTTCGGGATCCCTGCTGCAATCGGTCCTCGGCGCCATACCACAGCGACTGAAGCTGGAAAAGAACCTAAAAAAAGCCGAACGTTCCCTTGAAAAATCAACCAATGAGCTGGATCAGAACACCCTTGGCAAACAAATTGCCAACATACACCAGGAAATCAACCGCCTGAAGCTCGAGTTTCCCCATCACGAAGCGGAAAAAATCCTGTTGGGCCTGGGCTTTGACGTGCCGGATTTTCAAAAGCCCGTCTCGGAACTCAGCGGCGGCTGGAAGATGCGGGCGGCCCTGGCAAGGCTTCTGTACCAGAAACCCGACCTGCTCCTTCTAGACGAACCCACTAATCACCTGGACATGCCTTCTGTAAGGTGGCTTGAGACTTTTCTGCAAAGCTTTAAAGGCGCCATGATACTGGTCTCCCATGACAGGGAATTTCTCAACCGCCAGATCCATCGCATCGTTTCCTTTGAGACCGAAGGCATGCGGTCCTACAGCGGCAACTATGATTTTTACCTGAAAGCCCGCCGTGAAGAGGTTAAATCTCTCGAAAACAAAGCCCGAAACCAGGAACAGAAGGTCAAAGACGCTCAGAAATTCATTGAACGATTTCGATCCAAGGCCAACAAGGCTCGCCAGGCCCAGAGCAAAATCAAGCTGTTGGAAAAGATGGCACTTATCCAGACCCACCGCAGGGAAAAGACCATCCGATTTGCCTTCCCCCCCATCCCTCGAAGCGGCGGGGAAATGGTTGCCATCCGGGATGTGTCGAAATGGTTTGGCGACAACATTTTGTATGAACATCTCAACCTGAGAGTGACACGCGGGGAAAGAATCGCCATTATCGGCTCCAATGGTTGCGGGAAGACCACCCTCCTTCGCGCCATCGCGGGAGAACTGAAGCCTGACCGGGGGGAAATTGTTCTGGGGCACAAGATCAATGTTGCCTATTTTGCCCAGCACCATTCGGACCTGCTCAATCCTCAGAAAACAGTGGTGGAGGAGGTCTACCAATCAGTACCGGGCGTAAGCATTGGATTTGTGAGGTCGGTCTGCGGCGCATTTCTTTTCTCGGGCGATGATGTAGACAAGCCCATCAGCGTCCTTTCCGGTGGAGAACGGGCCAGGGTGTCTCTGGCGAAGCTCCTTGTCAAACCGGGTAATTTCATGCTCATGGATGAGCCCACGAACCACCTTGATATCGAAAGTTCGGAAACCCTGATCGACGCGTTATCGGGATACGGGGGGACCCTCCTGTTTGTTTCTCACAATCAATCCTTCGTCAATCGACTCGCCACAAAGATCTGGGATATCAGAGGCAGGGAATTGATCGAATACCCCGGCACACTCAAAGAATATTACCGTCACCTTGTCGAAACCGAAGGGAATATTCACCTGGAACCGCAGAATCCTTCAACTGGACGGCAAAAAGACCCGGAATCTTCTGCCGGCAAAAACCGAAAAAAGGATAAACGGAAAGAAGCTGAGCAACGGCAGCGGGTTCATGATATCCTGGCGCCCATTCGAAAGGAACTTGAGCAAACGGAAACCGCTATCTCTCAACTGGAAACCCGGCAGAAAGAGGTTGAAAATCTCCTTGCCGATCCTAAAGTTTTTGAAGACAGCACAAAAAGCGTGCCGCTTCTGACCGAACACAAAGACGTCAGCCGCAAACTGGAAAGTCAGCTTGAACGGTGGGAAGGATGTCATAATAAAATGGCAGACGCCAAAGCAAACATGGGCATTTAACCTGGGTTTTTTACCACGAAAAACAAGCAGTTCACTGACTGAAAAACCCAAAACTCAAAACTAAAAACTAAAAACTGCGGCTCCGCCGCATTAGGAGTATCACAAAATGGATGTAAAGGAAGAGCATAAGCCCCTCTTAAAGATTCTGGGGCTCAAAGATGAAGATTTTGAGCATTTTGATGGAGAATTTGTTCGCTACGAATATGACAAACAGAAAGGGGTCAGAATCTATGACCCCTACTACGAAACCTCCTATAACGAATACATCGGTATCGACGGATGGAGCGCCTGGAGCATCGAAAATGACACCTTCATGAGCGATATCCTTAAAAAAACCCATGAACAGATTCAAATCACCATGACCGATCGGCCTAAAGTAAACGATGAAGACATCAGGGAGGCTCTTGAGAAAAAGTTCGGGAAGAAAAAAGCAAAGTGAACTTTTTACGGGGACATCAACATTGAAACCGTTTGAGTGCAAAATGTGCGGCGAATGCTGCTATGGTGAAGGCGGCATCTTCATGGAAAAGGAAGAACGGAGGAGAATCGCAGATTTTTTGAGCCTGAACCTTGGCGATTTCCTCTCAGGATACACCGAAGAACGTCATGGCCGAATCTATGCCAAAGTGGGTGCGGATAATTTCTGCATTTTTTTTGAAAAAGGAAAAGGGTGTGCGGTTCATCCCGTGAAGCCTGCCCGCTGTGACCTGTGGCCCTATTTCCCGGCAAACGTAGCAGACCCGGAGACATGGGACAACGCCAAGCTGGCGTGCCGGGGAATCAATCGGAACTGTTCTTTTGAGGACTTCGTAAAAGAAGCTCCAACCGGTGGAACCACCCAAAAGTGATGCCGCCGTAAAAAGTCCCATCTACTGCGTTGCAGTAATTTTTCAGAATCTCAACATACCATCATGTATGCCTACGATCCTGAAAAACCACTACGCCTTGTATATGGGACTTTTTACAACGCCATCTGTAGATAAATCCGTGACTTTTTACGGGACCATCAAAAGTGACCCCCTTAAAACAGCTGACTCAAATCATCTATCCACCACGGTGCGTAATCTGTGGTGATTTTCTATGGCGGGCGCCCTTTGATGCGGGGGATTCACCCAATTCAATATGCCGGGAATGCACCTCAGACTTCAGCCCTATTGATGCGCCTTTCTGCACCATCTGCGGCATGCCCTTTGTTTCAGATGAGATTGAAAATCACCCTTGCGAGGATTGCCTTCGAACAAAGCCTTCTTTTCAGTCAGCTTACGCCCCATACCGATACGAAGGCCCCGTTCTTGAGGCGGTTCTCAGACTCAAATACAGCCAGAAAACCTTTGTGGCGGATTCATTGGGACCCCTCCTGGCCGAATTCGTCAAAACGCATTTCATGTCCCTGGGACCATTTTTAACCATGCCCGTCCCGCTTCACCCCAAACGGCTTCGGGAACGCGGATTCAACCAGAGCCTGCTGCTGGCAAGGCACGTCGCCGCAAGCCTAAACGGAGAACTGGATTTTCTCTCCCTGATACGAACAAAACACACGACCTCTCAAACAACCCTGTCCAAAAGGGAAAGGCGGAAGAATGTTCAAAACGCATTTTTTCTCAGAAACCCCGATGTTGTCAAAAAAAAGAACATTCTTCTGGTAGACGACGTGGCAACTACTGGAAACACCCTGAACGAATGTGCGAAAGTCCTGACACTTGGCGGCGCCGAAGCTGTTTTTTGTGTCACCCTGGCCAAAGCGGTGATATGATCTTTTGAAATCAGGAGGAAAAATGGACTCATATCTCAAAAAAATATGCACCCTTGAAGAAGCGGGGGAACGCTGCGAAACACTTAAAGCTTCGGGGAAGCGGATCGTTTTCACCAACGGCTGTTTCGATATCCTGCACCCCGGACACGCCCGCTATCTGTCTTCCGCCAGAGAACTGGGAGATTATTTGATCGTGGCGCTTAACAGTGATTCTTCCGTCCAAGCCATCAAAGGGAGCAAAAGACCCATTTTCCCCGAAAAGATGCGCGCTGAACTACTGGCCGCCCTTGAATGTGTGAATGGTGTCGTGATCTTTGACGAAATCGACCCCCTACAGGTCATCAAATACCTCCTTCCCCACATCCTGGTCAAGGGCGGAGACTGGCAGAAAGATCAGATCATCGGAGCGG
>JAFCZI010000008.1 GCA_019314425.1 Deltaproteobacteria bacterium
GTCCTGGACCTTGGTACCACTGCCTGTTGCAATGCGGCGTCTTCTGCTGCCATTAATGATCTTGAACCTACGTCGCTCGTCGCGGGTCATGGAATTGATGATCGCCTCGACTTTGACCAGTTCTTTTTCATCAGGTTTGAGTTTTTTCAGCTGTTTCAATTTTCCCATACCGGGGAGCATCCCCAAAATATCCTCAAGGGACCCCAGCTTTTTCATCTGTTTCAATTGAGTCCGAAAATCTTCCAGATCAAACTCATTCTTTCTGAGCTTTTTCTCCAGTTTCTTGGCCTCTTTTTCGTCAAATTGGGATTCCGCTCTCTCAATGAGAGAAAGGACATCACCCATCCCGAGAATTTGAGAGGCCATCCGGTCGGGATGAAATGGCTCAAGAGCACTGATTTTTTCACCGACCCCCACAAATTTGATCGGTTTTCCGGTTACCGCCTTGATGGATAACGCCGCGCCCCCCCTTGCATCACCCTCCATCTTGGATAAAATCACACCGGTGATATTCAGGGTATCGTTAAAACGCTCCGCCACATTGACCGCATCCTGCCCGGTCATGGCATCCGCTACCAGAAGAATCTCCGTGGGACTGACTTTTTCCTTGATGACCACCAGCTCATTCATCAGGGCTTCATCCACATGAAGTCGTCCCGCCGTATCGATAATCAGGACATCCGCCCCTTGTGTTCCGGCCGTGGCCAAAGCATCGCGGCATATCTCATCCGGTGTCTGTCCTTTTTCCGTGGGATACACCGGAACATCAATCTGCTGCCCCAGTTTCTTGAGCTGGTCCACGGCGGCAGGTCTATAAACATCCGCAGGAACCATCAAAGGGTGTCTGCCCTGCTTTCGCAGGTATGCCGCCAGTTTTGCGGCTGTGGTGGTTTTACCGGAGCCCTGAAGACCCACCAGCATCAATGAATGGGGCGTTTCGCCAACGAGTTCAAGATCCGCTCGGGACTCACCCATGAGGCGGGCCAATTCTTCATTTACAATTTTAACGATCTGCTGACCGGGGGTCAGGCTTTCAAGCACATCTTGTCCAACAGCGCGCCCACGGATATCCCCTATCAATTTCTTGACGACTTTGTAGTTGACATCCGCCTCCAGAAGCGCTAAGCGCACTTCTTTCAAGGCATCCTGAACATTGGCTTCAGTGAGCCTTCCCCGCCCTTTCAGTTTTTTGAAAACGCGGTTGAGTTTTTCAGATAAGCTGTCAAACATGTCGCTGTGGAACCTCACATTTTGTAAACAATCAGGATTACTTTATAAGGATACGGATGTCAACAAAAAACGAAATGACACCGAAAAGAACATCAAACCATTTTGAGGTTGCCAATGAAATCCATACCCTCTAATATTGATGGCGTCGTAAAAAGTCCCATCTACCGCGTTGCAGTGATTTTTCAGAATCTCAACATACCACATGTATGCCTACGATCCTGAAAAACCACTACGCCTTGTATATGGAACCTTTTACAACGCCATCTACAGATGGATTTTTGACTTTTTACGAGGGCATCAATATTGTGTTTGAAAAAATGCCCTTGATATTATCGTTGCAACCATCATACATGGATCCGTCGGTAATGTCATATGATTTCGATGGGGTTCTTATTGGGATGATTCAATTACATGTCTGAAAAAAAGCACAGCGACGGGATTATCCGTCCAAGGAAGGGGAAGGGAGATCCGGATCTGGCGCCGGATGTCCTCATGGTAATGATCCCTTCGGAACTCCGGTTTCTGGCGCAAAAAACGGGCGCCACCCAGACGGCTTTCAGCGAAATGCGCCTTTACGATATGTACCGAACACAAGAAAAAAAAGAAGCGTCCGTCACACTGGCCGGCCCTTTCATCGGCGCGCCCCATGCGGTGATGGGAATGGAAAAACTGATTGCCATGGGCGCTCGAAGGATTCTGGTGCAGGGCTGGTGCGGTTCGCTGCAACCGTTCCTTAAAATCGGCGACCTGGTAATCCCGACCCACGCCATATCGGAGGAAGGCACGTCACAACATTATCCAACCGCTTCAAAAAATCCCGCATCGGATTCGGTCCTTAACCGGGCGCTGGAAACTGCCCTCAAAGAAAAAAAGACCCCCTTTACAAAAGGGGCGATTTGGACTACGGATGCCATATATCGCGAAACGCCGGAAAAGGTAAAGGCCTACCAGCAGCAAAATATCCTGGCCGTGGAAATGGAAATCTCAGCGCTGTTGGCGGTATCTTCATTCCGCTCTGTCCGGATGGCAGCGCTACTGGTGGTTTCCGATGAGCTTTCCGAATTAAAATGGAATCCTGGATTTTCCAACAGCCGGCTGAAAAAAAGAAGCCGCATGGCGGCCGAACTGCTGCTGGAAGTCCACAAACATCCGGGTCAACCCGAAATATTGTCCGGAGAAATGGAATGAACCTCAAAAACAACATTCTCGCCATAGATGTGGGCAGCGGCACCCAGGACATTCTGGTGTGGCGTTCAGGGCAGAGGATTGAGAACTGCCCCAAATTGATTCTCCCCTCGCCCACCACCATCATTGCCAGGCAGGTGAGGGAGGCCACGAAAAGGGGACATCACCTTTTTCTGTCGGGCCATACCATGGGCGGGGGCCCTTCCACAAAAGCGGTTCGGGAGCACATCGCAACCGGTTTAAAGGTTTTTGCCCTGGAACAACCCGCCCTGACATTTCACGATAGAATTGACAAAGTCGTTGCCATGGGGATTGAAATTGTGGTCCAAAAACCGTCCGTTGAACCGCTGACCCAGCTGGAAATGGGCGACTTGAACCTGCCGTCCATTCAAGCGGCGTTGCAATTGTTCCAGGAACCGATGCCCGGAATGGTTGCCGTGGCCGTTCAGGACCATGGGTTTTCACCGGATATGAGCAATCGGGTATTCAGGTTCGAACAATGGAAAAAGCTCCTTGAATCGGGAGAAAACCTCACCTCTCTCATATATGAGACCCCCCCGGATTACCTGACGCGAATGAAAGCCGTAAGTGATACAAATCCCGGCACCCTTCTGATGGATACCGGCGCATCCGCCATTGTCGGCGCGCTCGAAGACGTCTGGATTTCGGAAAAATCCCGGGAAGGGGTGACGCTCCTCAATATCGGAAACGAACATATTCTAGCGGCCCTGGTGAAAAACGAAAAGGTTTGGGCCGTTTATGAACATCATACGTCCCTGATGACACCCGAAAAACTGGTGTTGCACCTGGAACGTCTCCGGCACGAAGACTTGCCAAACCAGGAAATACTCGATGAGATGGGCCACGGCTGCCATGTAATACCCGGCACCGCCAGGGAGAGTGCCTTCAGCCCCGTGGGGATTACGGGGCCCAATCGGGAAAAGTTTGCCTCTTTGGGGGGACATATGGCGGCCCCATTCGGGGACATGATGCTCACCGGCTGTTTCGGCCTGGTGAAGGCCGTTCAAGGAAAAATGGACCATTAAAAATGGAAAACATCCGAAAAGAAATTGATGTCCTGAAAGAAAAGATCGAGTACCATAACCAGCGGTATTACGACCTGAATGATCCGGAGATTTCGGATGCCGACTATGACAGGCTTTTTCAGCGGCTGCTCGATCTGGAGAAGCAACACCCCGAACTGGAGACCCATGACTCACCCACCCGGAAAGTGGGTGGCAGACCCAAAGGCGGTTTTCTGCCGGTAGCGCATCGTTCTCCCATGCTCAGTCTTGAAAACTGCTTTGACCCTCAACAAATCTTTGATTTTGACAAGCGTGTCAGAAAGTTTTTGAAAAATGACGCACCGGTCGGCTATACGGTTGAACCCAAGATTGACGGACTTGCGGTGGAATTGATCTACGAAAAAGGCGCATTAACCGTGGCATCCACCCGGGGGGATGGCCGCACCGGGGAAAATGTGACCCGAAATATCAAGACCATTTTGAACGTGCCGTTGAAGCTCGTAACCAGGAAGAAATCATTACCGATTCCCGATCTTCTGGAAGTAAGAGGCGAGGTCTACATGGATGTGGCGGCCTTTGAAAAATTGAATCAAACGCGCATGGCTAAAAACGAGGCGCTCTTTGCCAATCCGCGAAATGCCGCAGCCGGTTCCCTCAGGCAACTGGATTCACGGATAACCGCCAAAAGGCCCCTGGACATGTTCTGTTACGGGGTCGGAAACGCACAAAGGCTTCCATTCAAAACCCACTGGGACGTTATGATGGCGATGCAACACTGGGGACTCAGGGTTAACCGTCCCCACATACAGGTGTGTGACACCCCGGATGACGTGGTGACAAACTGCCGCCATCTTGAAGAAACCCGGGCGCAGTTCCCCTATGAGATCGACGGCGCCGTCATTAAGGTGAACCGCCCGGACCTGCAATCCCAACTGGGCATGAAGTCGAGAAGTCCCCGATGGGCCATAGCCTATAAATTCGCCCCCAGCCAGGAGACGACAACCGTCCTCGGCATCCATGTTCAGGTAGGGCGAACGGGCGCCCTGACACCTGTGGCCCACCTGGAACCGGTGGAATTGGGGGGCGTCATCGTCAGCCGGGCGACCCTTCATAACCAGGAAGAAATTGACCGGAAAGATATCCGCGAGGGGGACAGGGTGATTGTTCAGCGGGCGGGGGATGTCATTCCCGAAGTGGTGAAAACCGTTGTCTCAAAGCGGACCGGGAACGAAACGAAATTTGTCATGCCGGATGCGTGTCCCGCATGCGGTTCCGGAATTGAGAAAAAACCGGGTGAGGTCGTGGCCAGATGCCCCAATGTGAATTGCCCCGCTCAGATCAGGGGATCGATTAGGCACTTTGTGTCAAAGGGGGGAATGGACATTGACGGCCTGGGGGACAAACTGGTCTTCAAACTCATGAACAAGGGATTGGTCAAAGACGAAGCAGACCTTTATTCGCTGACCCGAACAGCGTTGTTGCGTCTTGATAACATCAAGGAAAAATCAGCGGCCAACCTGCTCGGCGCCATTGAAGCCAGCAAAACACCCACACTGGCAAGGTTCATTTATGCTCTCGGCATCCGGCATGTGGGGGAATTTACAGCCGCCCTTCTGGCGGACCACTTCGGAGACATTAAAGCATTGGCGGACGCCCGTCAGGAAGCCCTTTCCGCCATAGACGGCGTCGGACCACAAATCGCCGAAAGCGTATTTTCTTATTTTGCGGACGCTCAGAACCGGAACCTCATTGAACGTCTGCTGGCAGCCGGCGTAAAGCCCAAGGTCATCCGTTCCGGACCAACAGATTCTCCGGTGACCGGAAAAACATTTGTTTTGACGGGGTCCCTTTCGACCATCAAACGTTCCGCAGCCAAAGAAACCATCACTCAAAAAGGCGGCAAAGTGGGATCTTCCGTCAGCCGGAATACGGATTATCTGGTGGTGGGAGAAACGCCCGGATCCAAACTTCAAAAGGCACAGGAAATGGGCATTTCCATCCTGGATGAGAAGCAATTCCTGGAACTGTTGGGGGCATGACATTTTGGATAACATACGCAAGCACCTGATCATTGAAGGCCGGGTTCAGGGGGTATGGTTCAGGGAATCCACCCGCCGGCAGGCGGTTTCCCTGGGGGTTTTGGGCTGGGTGAAGAATCGGGCTGAGGGCACTGTGGAGGCCCTGCTGGAAGGCCCCGAGGGTGCGGTTTCGAAGCTGGTTGACTGGTGCAGGAAAGGTCCTTCCGCCGCTGGCGTCACCAGCATCCACGAAACAGAAGAAGCATGGAGGGGGGAGTTTAACGCCTTCGACATCGTTTATTAGGAGGATGGAAGTGCCAACAAAGCATTTTACTACGATCACATGTCTGTGTCTGCTCTCTTTGCTGCTTGCAGCGTCGGGGTGCAGCACCACCAAGAATCTGACCAAAAAAGTTCTGCCCGACTCCTGGGCCAGAAAAGTCATGACCAACGAGGCGGATCTCAAAAAACGTGCTATGATTTTCCCCTTCGTGGACCAGGCCGGTGTGGGGCCTGAAATGACGAAAAAGTTGAGCCATGAATTCTATCAACGTTTAAGGAAAACCCCCAACCTGCTCCTCTACGACCCACCGGACGGTGTTTTTTCGACCCAGGCCATGGAATCCCCACAATTCGGGGTGGTGACCAGTTCCAAGCTCGTTGACATCGCCACGGACATGGGCATGAACGCCCTGATTATCGGGGTTCTAAACCCGGTCGAAATCGTTGTTCACAAGACCGGTATCTGGCCTTTTGACGGCTGGAAAAGGATCTTCACGGTTTCTGCGGCGGTCAATGTTATTGGTACCGCCAGCAAAACCCTCATCTATACCGATATCGCCCTTAAAGAATACGATATGAGCCTGGCGGAATCCGATCAGCTGGACCAGGAAAATTATATCCAAAAAATAACACTTGAGGCCCTGCCGGATCTCGTCCATAAACTGGGGTCAATCTTGGACTTCAAGGTCAGCGATGAGCCCTGGACCGGTAGAATCGTGGCGGTGGACGGCGATACCATCATGATCAACGCGGGCAAGGAGGTGGGCCTGGAAAACGAAGTGGTTTTCGAAGTATATTCCGTAGGGGAATCCATCACCTCCGGCACCGGAAGAACCATTCATCTGCTGGGGGAAACGGTCGGGGAAATCAAAGTCACATCGGTCATGGAAAAACATTCCCTGGCGAAATCCCTGGATGGCGGACCCTTTAAGGCAAAACAGTTTATTCGGTTGAAACAGTAAGCTTTTAGCTGTTAAATAACGGAAATACCATGGATAAAATTGTGATTGAAGGCGGCCACCCCCTGAAAGGGGTTGTCAAAATCAGCGGCGCCAAAAACGCGGCCCTGCCCATCATCGCGGCGGGTCTTTTGACCGGGGGCCGACATCGCCTCCTTAACATTCCCCGTCTCAGGGATATTCGCACCATCCGATACATCATGGAAAAACTGGGGACGGTTTTCCAGGAAGCAGGTGATGTGCTGGAAGTCAACTCGGACAACCTCACCGCCCACGAAGCCCCATACGAGCTGGTGAAAACCATGCGTGCGTCCATCCTCCTGTTGGGCCCGCTTCTCGCCCGTCTGGGCAGGGCCAAAATATCCCTTCCTGGGGGCTGCGCCATCGGTGCGCGTCCGATAAATCTGCACCTGAAAGCCCTGGTTTCCATGGGCGCGGACATATACATGGAACATGGCTACATCAATGCAACGGCAAAACACCTGAAAGGCGCGGATCTTTTTTTTGACATCCCCACGGTAACCGGCACGGAAAATATTCTGATGGCGGCGGTGACCGCCCGAGGCACCACGACCCTGCGAAACGCCGCCAATGAGCCGGAAATCAAAGATCTGGCGAAAATGCTGAGTGCCATGGGCGCGGATATCGAAGGCGCCGGAACAGACACGATTGTGATTCACGGTGTGGATCATCTCACCCCTTGTGAACACACCGTCATTCCCGACAGGATCGAAGCGGGGACCTTTATGATTGGGGCGGCAATAACCGGGGGTGATGTTCATGTCAACGGATGCAGGCCCGAGCACCTCACGGCATTGACGGAAAAGCTTCGGCAGACCGGTACCGAGGTCACAATAGAGGACGGGGGCATTCGCGTTCAAGGTCCCGAATCCATCGAAAGCGTCGATATCAAAACCATGCCGTTTCCAGGCTTTGCCACAGATCTCCAGGCACAGTTCATGGCGCTCATGAGCGTGGCCAAAGGATGGAGCATGTTCAGGGAAACGGTATTCGAAAATCGATTCATCCATGTAAGCGAACTCAGGCGACTCGGCGCCGACATTGAAATTAACGGGAACCAGGCCCTGATAAAAGGTCGGGAAAGACTACTTTCGGCACCGGTCATGGCAACGGATCTGAGGGCCAGTGCATCCCTCATCCTGGCCGGGTTGGTCGCGGAAGGGGGGCTCACGGAAGTACATCGGATTTATCACCTGGACAGAGGGTACGAGGCGATTGAAGATAAATTCAATGGGCTGGGCGCCAAAATCCGACGAGAAAAAGGACCGGTTGTTTAATCGACATTTGTTCAATCGCCCGCTGATACCCTGCCTGGGCTCATTCTCCGGGGGCATTCTTACGGCGGCATACCCTGTTTTTCCTGCCGGACATGTCTTGGGATTTCCCATACTTCTGGCCGTTTCGATCTGCCTTTTGGCATCCCTTTTCTATTCGGGACGTTCTCGGGCGTATCTCCTGGTGGCGGCTTTTTTTCTGACCGGCGCTTTGCTGACATCGGAAAACCGGTTGCCATCCCAGTTGCGGTCTCTGGCAATACACCATCAGAAAGTGATCATCGAAGGGGTCGTTCTCGAACCGCCCAAACACCTCTCCCCAAGCATGGTCCGAATGAAAGTATCCGCGCGGGATCTTGTCAGAGAAAAGAACCTGTTCCCCATCAACGAAAATATCTCCGTCACCGTATATCGAAACGCAATGCCATTTCAACCCGGAGAAAAAATCCGTTTCCCCGCCCGGTTGAGACCTTTCAAAAGTTTTCAAAATCCCGGTCACTTCGATTACGAAAAATTCATGACCCTTCAGGGGGTTACCTGTGCCGCTGCCGTGAGCGATGGGCGGCGCATAGTTCCCATGGGACCGGGGACCCTTCCCTTTTGGCGAGGGGGGGTGGAGCGGTTACAGGCACCGGTGAGAACGTTTTTTGAGGCATCTCTTGATCATCGGGACGCGGCCCTTTTTCGCGCATTAATCCTGGGGGAACGGCAGGGGATTGACCCTTCCCTAAGAGAAACCTTTAACCGTTCGGGGCTGGGGCACCTGCTGGCCGTCTCGGGGCTCCATATCGGACTGGTGGCATGGGCCGCTTTTTTCCTTTTCAAATGGGGACTCTCCCGATCATACCGGTTGTTGCTCACCACGGATATTCGAAAATGGTGCGCGTTCCTCACCTGCTTTCCCGTAATCGGATACACGCTCCTAGCGGGATGCCAGATCTCAGCTCAACGGGCCATGATTATGGTCCTGGCGTATCTGGTATCCCTTATCCTGGGAAAGGAAAAGGAGGTCTGGTCCACCCTTTCCCTGGCCGGTTTGGTGATTTTGTTTCTGGACCCAATGGCCATTTTCACCCCTTCGTTTCAGCTTTCATTTTTGGCGGTCACCGGCATTTTGTGGCTGACGCCGTCCATCCTGAACAAACTGGGTTATGGAAAACACGCCTCACCCAACCATAATTCCCTGCTCAGGTCGGGGGTTGCCTATTTCGCAGGGTTGGCGGCGGTAAGCATGTCCGCCCTCTACTTTCTGCTGCCCATCACCGCCTTCTATTTTCACCGGATTCCCCTCGTCTCCATTCCGGCCAATCTTACCACGATCCCGATTCTAGGCCTGTGGGTTCTGCCCTTGGGCCTTTTATCGGTTTTGACACTCCCCCTGTCATCCCATATGGCGGCGTTCTTTCTTCATGGAAGCACCTGGGGCCTGGACATGATGATGGCCATCATAAGGTTCTGGTCCAATCTCTCCTGTGCATCTATCTGGATCTTTACGCCGAATCTTTTTGAAATAGGCCTTTTTTACGCATTTACCTTTTTTGCTTTTTTTGCCGGTCGCCGGAGATGGGCAAAATTCGGGTTGGCCGCAGTTTTGTTTTTCATCATGATAGATGCGGCCTTCTGGGTCCACCGCGTGCGGTTTAACCGGGATCTGGAAGTGGTTTTCCTGGATGTGGGGAAAGGCAATGCTGCGCTCATTTCTTTTCCCGGCGGAAAAAAGATGATGATTGACGGTGGGGGATTTTCCAGTGGTCATTTCGATGTGGGTAAAATGGTGATCGCGCCTTTTTTGTGGCACAGAAAGATTGGCGCCATCAATTACCTGGTGTTGAGCCACCCCCAGGCAGACCATATGAACGGTCTTCGTTTCATTGCCAAAGCATTTCATCCGAAGGAATTCTGGTACAATGGAGACCGGGTGGAAACCCAAAGCTACAAAGACCTTATGACCATATTGGAAAATGAGGGTATTTTGAAAAAGCGGCCCCTACAGCTTCAGAAAAAAATTTATGTCAACGGCGCGGAAATCGAAGTTCTTTATCCGAAGCCCGAGGAGGAAACATCTGAGATATCGTCCGATGGAAAAAGGTTGAATAACCGGTCAATGGTTCTTAAGGTATCCTACGGTGGAACATCTATTCTGTTCCCCGGCGACCTTGAAGAACCCGGAGAAAAAAACTTGCTGACCCATGCCGGCGCTCGGGTTAAGAGCGATATTCTTCTTTCCCCCCACCATGGCAGCCGGACTTCCAGTTCCGAGGCATTTCTTGAAATGGTGGCGCCCCAATTATGCGTCATCTCTTCAGGCGAAGATCGCTTCGGTCGTTTTCCACACCCCGTGGTCTTAAAAAGACTTGATGAAATGGAATGCGAAACCGTCTGCATCAACAGTTCCGGGGCGGTTACAGTGAAAGTCGGTCCCGATGGATTTGATGTGAATTCATTCGTTTCAGGGGCATCCCGGAACAGAGAATAGAGGACGGAAAGCAGATGTCAACGGTCAAAGATCAGAGGACAGCGGTCAAGGGACAGAGGTGGGTCGCCCGTTTTAGCGCCCCGCTTTTCGTGGCCTTGTGCCTGACGCTGCTATGGGGTTTTGCATTGCCATCCACGGCCACAGCCACTGCTGAGGTTCCCTATCATGTAGAGATAAAAGGCAAAGGGTTGGAAAACAACCCGGTTCAAAATCTCCTCAGAGAAGTCTCCCAGGCCGTTCAAAAGGAAAGTGACCCGCCCAAAAGCCTGGCGTTGTTGAAGCGGCGTTGCGAAAGCGACCTTCCGGAAATTCAAAAGGTTCTGCGTTCTTTTGGTTATTTTCGGGGAACCATAAAATTTCAGGTGATCCCCCCCAAACCCTCGGATGCCGAAAGGGCTGGCAATCCCAACAACGACGTTTCCATTCCACCCCCGAAGGCAACTCCGACCCTCGTGCGGATTGAAGTTGATCTCGGTCCCCGGTTCACCCTTTCCAAACCGAGCATCACACTGATACCCGAAACGCCGCCAGGGGTTCTCGCACCCCCCACGCCCACTGAGACAGGGCTGGTTGCCGGAGCACCTTACGCCGCAAGCCGGGTGGTCAAAGCCGGGGAGACGATTTTAACCCGATATAAAGAAACCGGTTATCCTTTTCCGAAAATCAGTCATCGCGAGGTGATCGCTAATTTCAAAACAAACCACGTGGCGGTTTCGTTCCGGGTTTCGCCGGGGCCCTACGCGCGTTTTGGACCCACCCGGGTCACAGGTCTTGAGCGCCTTAAGGATCAATATGTATATGAATTAATCCCCTGGAAAGCGGGGGAACCCTATGACATCCGCCGGATCAAAGCGGCACGTCAAACGCTATTTAACACCAATCTTTTTGGTATTGTTGCGTTTAAGAATCCGGGGGTTGTAGATGCCGAAGGCCAGCTCCCCATGACCGTTGAGCTGAAAGAACGGGCTCCCCGAACGGTACGCCTGGGTCTGGAATACACCACGGATTACGGTCCCGGGTTCAATGGCAGCTGGACCCACAGAAACCTTCTCGGCATGGCCGAAAAATTGACGGCCACCGCCATATTGAATAAAGAAATAAGGACAGCAGCCCTTCGTTTTGATAAACCCATGTTCTTAAGTAGGAACAATACATTCATTTCCCGGATTTCATTCAACGATGAAACCACCGATGCCTATGATGCCACTTCCGGTGTTGCAACGGCCATTCTGCGGCAGCAATTCACCAAACCCTTCCGGGCACACGGGGGCCTGGGGTTTCACCTGTCCCGGGTCAAGGACAACGCCACCAATGAACGGAATACATACCAAATCGTTTATGTACCGCTGACCGCTGAGCTGGATACCCGCAAAAATATTCTGAATCCGATTCAAGGGTATCATCTTTCCCTGGCCATGGCCCCCTATCAGGATATCTCTCAGAGTGACATTCGCTTTTTTCGCTATGTATTGGGCGGCAGCACTTATTACAATTTCAATCGTGGCGACCGGATCGTGGTGGCGGTTAAAGCCGCCTTCGGCCAGATTTGTGGCATCCATCACGATAAAATGCCGGCCGATCTGCGGTTCTATCCGGGGGGCGGCGGTTCTATTCGAGGGTACGGTTATCAAATGGCCGGGCCGCTTAAGGGAAATACCCCGCTCGGTGGTCTTTCCATGCTCACCGGATCGCTGGAATTGCGGTTCAAAGTGACCGAGTCCATCGGGCTGGTCCCTTTTGTGGATGTGGGAACCGCCTATCTGGACACGGTCCCTGATTTCAGCGAGCAGGAGATGCTTTACGGGGCGGGTCTGGGCCTACGGTATTACACCGCTATCGGGCCCGTTCGGTTGGATGTGGCCGTTCCTCTCAAAAAACGAGGGGACGTTGACAGCGATTATCAGATTTATGTGAGTATTGGGCAGTCTTTTTGATTGCGGATTGCGGATTGCGGATTGCGGATTGCGGATTTTGTAGCGGAAGAAGGGGTAGATGGCAGAGGGCAGAACTCAGGGGGCAGGGGACAGGGGGAAAAGGCTGGTTAAATGGGCTCTGCTGACGGTGGTCTGTCTCATGGGTCTGATCGGACTTCTTTGGACCGGGCTTCAGACCCCCTGGGCCAAAACGCGGTTGGAAAATCTCGTATCATCCCTCACTGCAAAAACGGGTGACTATCAGGTAATGATTCAAGGACTTGATGGGTGGCTCCCTTTTTTCATTACGGTGGAACAAGTGACCCTGTCGGATGCGAAAGGCCCCTGGCTTGAGGGGGAAAAGTTCGATTTTTCCATGAATCCCTGGGATCTGATCTCGGGTTCGGTGGATATCAAATGGTTGCGGATGGAGCATCTGACCCTTTCCCGTCTGCCCGAACGCCGCGAATCTGCTCCGAAAAAAGAAGAAACACCTACCAAAAATGGCGCTTTCTCGCTGCCACACGTTCTGGTTCAGGAAATCCGGCTTCAGCGCATTGATCTGGGCGAAGCGCTTGTGGGAAAACCCATGGCTTTCAGTCTGAACGCCCGGTTAAAAACCGCCAAAGACCGCATTCAAACGAACGCATCTCTTCTGGATTTAAACAGAGCCCATGACACGTTTAAACTGAAAGCCACATATAATCTGAGGGACGAACATCTGATGGCAGATGTGACCTACCATGAAGCCAGGGGGGGGCTGGTGGCAGGGTTGTTGGGTCTCAAAGACCTTGAGGACATTCAATTGACCGCAAATGCACAGGGGCCTGTTTCCCATATCAAGGGTGACATGAATCTGAATATGGGCGGTTATGGTAACGCGGCGATCCAATATGACGTGAGCCATCAGGAGACCGTCGCCCTGAAATTGAGAGGACGAATAAAGGCTGATCGCCGAATTATACCGTCCCCGGAGCTCGCTGAGCTGGCAGGGCCAAAAGTGACGATTGAGGCACATGCTGAAATGAAAGGGGAGACACTTACCCTGGAAACAGTTGAGCTGAAAGGGTCTCATGCCCGGTTAACGGCCGATGGCTGGGTGAACCTGAAGGAAAGCATATTTTATGTGGCCTACCGGATGGGTCTGGATCATTCGGACAGGGGTATTTCAAAACTGGAAACCCTGCCTGCGGGAGAGGTGCAAGCCAAAGGTAAAATTTCGGGGAAATTTGATGATTTTGCGGCCCATGTGACGCTTAATTCCCGGAGTCTTCGGTTTAAAAACCTTGAAATCAAAGAGATGACCGCACAACTGACAGCAGACGGATTGCCGCAGAAGCCCTCCGGCAATATCCACATGAAGGCCTCATCCATGGATCAGCCCCTGCAACTGAACAGCGATTTTGCGTGGAGCGGAAAAACACTGACCGTTAGAGACGCGAGGGTTAAAGTACCGGGAATTGATCTGGCGACATCCCTTCATCTGACCCCCGGTACAGAAGACTTTTCCGGGAGGGGCAAAGGCCGGATCACTTCCCTCGAAATTGTTCAGGCTCTGACCGGTGTGGTGGTACAGGGTACGGGCGCCTTTCAAATTGAAGTCGGCAAATCCAGCACCCCAAAGGGGCACACGTCTGTTGCGCTGGATGCAAACTTCAAAGGCCTGAAATACCAGGATTACAGCGCCGCCACCTTGAACGTGACGGCCCGTGTGGACGATTTGAAGAAAATGCAGGGGAAAGCGAGCTTGAAAGCAACAAATATGCCTTTCGGGAGTTCGCGCCTTGAAACCCTGAGCCTGGGGGCAAAAGGCGCTCTGTCAAGTGCCGAAATCACCCTTCAAACCAAAGGAATGACAAAAACCGCCACTGAAGCGCCGCTGTTTCTGGCCGCAAAAATAAGGGTCAAGAGAACAGACCTGTGGCAACTTCGGCTGGAAACGTTGAAAGCAGGCTATGAAGGTCTGAAAGTCAACCTGCAAAAACCCGCCACCCTGACCTACCATGATGATGGGCGGATTGCGCTGGATAACCTTCAATTGAAAACGGACAAAGGACTGTTTCAGGCCATGGCCAAATTGGATAAGGATAAGGTGGAAGCCAAAGTTCGCATTACCGATCTGCCCCTCTCCCTTCTGGAACCTTTTGTGGGACAGGATTTGGACGGCAGAGCAGAGGTCAGTCTTGAACTTTCAGGCCCCCTTGCAGACCCCGGGGTGAATGTAACCGTCCATATAAAAGAATACAAAATCATGGGTCGAGACGGCACCCAACCCATTTTACTGAATGTAAAGCTCCATTCCAGACGGGATGGGGAGCGCCTGCTGGCGGATCTGGAACTCTCGGGCCTGGGTAAGACCCCGTTTAAAGCCGCCGGCAGCATTCCTGCGCACATCTCCCTTAAGCCTTTCGCTTTTGATATGGATAAAAACGGCAAGCTGGAGGCAAAGCTTCAGGGAATACTCAATCTGGCGGTCCTGCAAACACTGCCGGCCATGGACAACCAAAGCCTGCGGGGCCTGGTGAACGTGGACATGGGGATAGGGGGGTCCTTGGAGAAATGGGAGTTGAACGGCGGGGTAACCCTCGAAAAAGGCCGTTATGAAAACGTTGATCAAGGCGTGCTTCTGGATAAGATTCAGGTAAAAATGAGTGCCGAGGGGAGAATTCTGAAGCTGGCCCATCTGACCGCCACCGATGGCGGCACGGGGACAATCTCCCTCAATGGCCGGACCGATGTGGATCCCCCTTTTCGCACGGAAATCGCATTGATACTCAAACAGGCCACCCTGCTCCGACAGGAAAACCTAACCGTCACCGCCGGTGGGAACCTGGATGTCAAGGGGAACAAGGACCGGATAGATCTGACCGGTGAAATTAATCTGGACCGTACGGAAATTGCCATTCCCAAACGTTTCCCGCCGGATGTGACGGTCATTCCCGTTACCATCATCAATGATCCCGCGACATCGGAAAAATCAGAATCCAAAAAGGGCGAAACCCTGATTCAAATGGATCTGGGGGTCAACATCCCCGATAAATGCTTTGTGCGGGGCCGCGGGCTGGATGCGGAATTCAAGGGTCGGCTGACGGTACAGGGGCCTGCCGGCAACCCGGTGGTTCGAGGGACTTTAAACGTGGTCAGGGGGACCTTTCTTTGTCTTTCCCGAACCTTCAAGGTCACCAATGGACAAATCGCCTTTGACGGCGCCACCCCCCCCGTACCGTTCCTGAACATTAACACTCAGGTGAATGCCGGAGAAATTACGGCGCAGGTGGATGTTACGGGACCTGCCGACGCCTTCAAGCTGAAGCTGTCTTCCCTGCCCCCATTGCCCCAAGATGAAATCATGGCTCAGATTCTCTTTGGGCAGTCCGTGGCCAAATTGAACACGTTTCAGGCCCTTCAAATGGCCTACTCCATAAACGAGCTGGCCGGGGGGTACGGGCCGGACGTAATGGGCAAAACGCGAAGCTTCCTGGGTCTGGACCGTCTGGGTTTCAGTGGCGGAGACGGGGACACAAAAAACGACAGCAATGGCAATGATAACAGCCCCGGACCGAGCGTCGCCATGGGGAAATATGTCACCGATCGTGTTTATGTGGGCATTGAACAGGACATAACGGATGCAAAGCAGGATGTGATTGTGGAGGTCAACATAACCCCCAATTTCACGGTTGAGAGCAAAGCCGGCACCCGGTCAGGGGCGGGGCTGGGATTTAGCTGGAACTATGATTATTGATCATCAAAAGGAGAAAATCCATTGAAACTGATACGCTTTGGAAAATCGGGTGAAGAACGGCCGGGGCTCATGAAGGACGGCGCCATTGTTGATTTACGGAAATTGTTTCCGGAAATCCCGGATATCGGCCCGGATTTTTTTAAGGACCAATGGCCGGAGAGGCTTCGCCATGTGGATCATTCGGGCACGGAAATGAAGGTGCGTCTGGGTTGCCCGGTTCATACCACCAGTAAAATTATCTGTCTGGGGAAAAACTATGCGGAGCACGCCAAAGAAGGCCACATGAAAACGCCCGAGACGCCCCTGATCTTCTGCAAAACCCCCAACACCCTGAATGGCCCCGAAGATCCGGTCCTGATGCCTCGGGAAAGCGGCAAGATCGACTGGGAGATTGAACTGGCCCTGGTGATCGGGAAACAGTGCAAACGGGTTGCAAGGAAAGATGCGTTCAGCGTTATCGCCGGGTACACGGTAATGAATGATGTTTCCGGACGGGAGGCTCAGTTCGCGGACAAGCAGTGGTTCCGGGGAAAGTCCTACGACGGTTTTGCCCCCATGGGGCCCTGCATTGTCACGCCCGATGAGATGGGCGACATTCAAAACCTGCGGTTGACCACGGCGGTGGACGGAAAAATCATGCAGGACGGCAACACCCGGGATATGATTTTCGACATCCCCGCCATCATTGAAAACATCAGTTGCGATATTACCCTGGAACCAGGGGACATTATCTCCACCGGCACACCCGCAGGCGTGGGTATTTTCATGGATCCGCCCGTTACCCTCAAACCGGGAAACGTGGTGGAATGCATGGTGGAAGGGATCGGCACCCTTCGCAACCGGTTCATTCTGAACGAATAAAATTACCCCTTATCTGACAAACTCGGTTCCGGTATAGTCGGGGCTTAAAAACGGGTAGGAACGCACTCGTCCATACCAACGGAAGTTCAGCTCTGCATTGTCCATCAAATTCGCAATTCAATGAAATACGTCGGCTCTAAAAACCAGAAAGAATTCATGGTGGACTTGAAGCGAGTATACAAGGCAAGCAACAAAGATTTAGCCGA
>JAFCZI010000140.1 GCA_019314425.1 Deltaproteobacteria bacterium
GCTGAAGTGTCGGGTTGTGTGCCGAGCACGGCACATATTCTTAAAGGTGTGTGTAATGTATCATGCTTCCGATATGTTATGCAAGCCTCAGACTCAGCCAGGTAGTGGCGAAGGGTGTAGCGGGGCATCAGGTACCCGGTACATGAGCCAAAAAAGATTAGCTGGTTCTTCATTCTGATAACGGAGACCAAATTAAGGCATTTACCATTCTTGCAAAACTGGAGTCCTCGGGTGTAATACCATCATTCTTCAGAGCCCGTTTCAAAACGCCCCATTTTGCCCGATCTCTGCGTCAAGCTAAAATTTTAATCCTCGAAATATCCAATAGCGATCCCGGGACTGGCGTCCCCAGGTACTGGTGTTTTCAAACGAACCGGCGCGACGAAAGTCGCTTCTGACCTTTGCCTCATGGATCCATGGGGGGGGAGCGGTCTGGTTACGGCGGTGCGGTTTCTGGAAGGGGACGTGATGAAAACCGTACACACGGGGGAAGAAGCCAGAAAAGAACTTGAAAAAGACATTTCCTCAAACTATTACGAAGCCTTTCCACTGGTGGTAACGGTACAGAACCTTCAACAAAGTCTTCCGACCCTGATCCAATCTTTCGGAGTGGGGCCCTTGAAGGCTAATATGGCGCTTTTCAACTGGTCCGGGTCTCTGCGTAAAGGGGTTCTGGGGATTCGAAGGACCGCTTACGCCAACAATATCCGGGCGACCTTTCGTTTGGGGTGCAATATCCTTTTGCTGGTGGCGCCCCCCGAGGCATGGGAAAAGCTGGAAACGGTTTCCGCCGCTGACCGCCGCATTGATGTATGGTGGCGGGATAATCGAAGTGGGCGGTTGATGCTCCTGCTGGCCCACCTTATAACGCGGAACCCCGCATGGGAAGATGCCCGTATCCGCTTGATGACCACCACCTCCGGGCCGGGAGCGGAAGGTGGCCAAGGCCAGGGCGCCGGGAAGATCTTTTCACAACGCCATGCGGAAGCCGTGGGCGTTGTCCGGAATTCTGAAAAGGAAGAAGCCGAAGAATAAAGGTCTCCCCAGGTCTCAAGCGCTCTCTGACTCCAGCCTGTTTTGCAATGAATATCGCTGAAAAAACTCCATAAGCTCTTGTTTGAGCCGGTTCGCCTTTTCAAGGGCGTTGCGGTATTCATCCTTAGTCATCAAAAGCTCTTCGCGAAACATATCCCCCTTTTCCATGCCCCTTTCATATTCATCCCGGAAAGCATTCAGGCCCTCTTTTAATCCAATCAAGTACTCCTCTTTAAAGGCCACGAGCCTTTCAAGGGCCGTTTCATATTCACCCCGCAGACGGCAGACGCTCTTCTCTCGGGTGCAGAGGTATTGCTCCGTGAGCTCCTTCAGCAGTTCCCTTACCGAGATTATCTTGTCGACCCTGTAGGCATTGCTCCCGCTGAAGACAAAGCCTTTATCCAGAATCCCTTTTCTGGCATTATCGAGCGCCAGGGTGAGACAGTAGGGGGCGGTTTTGATGTCACAGCTCTTAAGACACTGCCAGGCACACTTGCGGGACTGTTTTTTACCGGATGCCACATCCTTCAGGAAAGTGTTCTTAATGGCCCTGCCGGGCATGCCAACGGGACTCTTGATGATTTCTATGTCGTCCTTCCGGCATGCGACATAGGCTTCTTTGAACCGGATATCCGCGTCACATTCATGGGTTGCCACGAACCTTGTCCCCAACTGGACGCCCCTTGCCCCAAGCTTAAAGACGTTGAATATGTCAGAGCCCGTATAAATGCCGCCTGCGGCGATTACCGGGATGGTCCTGCGCCATTCATCCTCAAATCTCTTTATCTCGGAAACGACCTCGGGCAGAATGTTTTCAAGTGCAAAATCCGCATCATCGATCTGATCCTCTTTAAATCCCAGGTGACCGCCTGCCTTGGGTCCCTCCACAACAACGGCATCGGGGATATCCGCGTATCTTTTCGCCCAGGATCTGAAGATAAGGCTCGCCGCCCTTGCGGAACTCACGATAGGGACCACTTTGACGCCCGCCGATCGGAGATCTTCAACGGGAATTCCCTTTATGGGGAGCCCGGCTCCGAGGAATACCAGATCTACTTTTTCTTCGATTGCGACCCTTAAAAGGGGTTGGAAATCACTGACAGCCACCATGATGTTGACGCCGATAATGCCGGAGGTTTTCTCTCTCGTCTTTCGTATCTCCCTTCTAAGGGCGACGGTATTGGCGTCCCTGTTTTTCGCATAATAATCAGGATCAAGCATGCCGATGGAGTTGGCGGCGATAATGCCGATACCCCCTTCATTGGCGACCGCTGAGGCCAGGCCTGAAAGGGATATGCCAATCCCCATGCCACCTTGCACGATCGGCAGCCTTGCGACGGCATTGCCGATCCTCAATTTTGGCATTTTGGACCATCCGATTTTAGGGATACGAAACTTGGGCCATTCTATATTGTTGAGGTCTATTTTGGGGAGCTTAAGGCCAGGGTTTTTAATGAACTCCACGGATATGGTTCTCCTTTATTTCTTCTTTTCTCTTTTCAATTTTCGTTTTTCCTTTGGATTAAGCAGTGCCTTTTTCTGTTGCTCTTTTTTACCTTTGTCTTTTTTTCCTTTATCAGCCATTCTGTTCCTCCTTGTGGACTGAGATCAAGCTAATCTATCATATTAATGTATGCAATGCTAGCTGAAACGTCTGTTCATCTTTGGGTCAGTTTTTTAGGTGTCACATTTTTTGTCTGGGTTCACTTGGAACTTGCGTTTTTCGAGGAAATCGGTAGATTGAGAAAGTAGCATAGCAATATCCATTGTCAGACTGGACTCGTTTTCAAACCATAACGATGAGGGCTCCGATGAATTCAAAATCTTACCTGTCAGACGATGAGGCAACGCAATTCCCCACCGACCAGATCCTTGAAGTGCTGGGAACGACCCGCGAGGGCTTGTCTCCCACTGAAGCGGCGCGCCGTTTCGCCGAGACAGGGCCCAACGCCCTTGAGGAAAAAAAATCCAACCCGCTGTTGAAATTCCTGGGCTATTTCTGGGGACCCATCCCCTGGATGATCGAAATCGCGGCGATCCTTTCTCTGGTCACCGGAGATCAAAAGGATTTCTTCATCATCGCGGCCATGCTGGTTTTCAATGGTCTCATCGGCTTCTGGCAGGAAAACAAGGCGGCCAATGCTCTGACGGCCCTGAAAGGTCAGCTGGCGCTCAAAGCGAGGGTTATTCGAGACCGCCAGTGGCAGGAAATCGACGCCGCCGGTCTGGTCCCGGGCGATGTGATCCGGCTGCGTCTGGGCGATATTATCCCGGCGGACTGCAAGCTCATGGATGGCGATTACCTCAGCATCGATCAGGCGGCCCTCACCGGAGAATCCCTGCCGGTGAACAAAAAGCCCGGCGACATTGCCTATTCGGGCTCCGTAGCCAAGCAGGGGGAGATGGTGGCCGTAGTCACCGCAACCGGCGTCAACACGTTTTTCGGTCGCACCGCCAGACTGGTGGCCGCCGCCGGCGCCCGGTCCCACTTTCAACAGGCGGTCCTGCGTATCGGCAACCTGCTGATTGTCACCGCACTGGTCCTGGCAATTTACCTGGTTGCCGTCGAGCTCTACCAACGGCAACCCTTCCTGGATGTACTCCGCTTTGTGCTTATCCTGGTGATCGCGTCCATCCCGGTGGCAATGCCTGCGGTCCTGTCCATTACCATGGCCCTGGGGGCCCTGGCCTTGTCCAAAAAGAAAGCCATCGTCTCCAAGTTGGAGTCCATCGAGGAGCTGGCCGGTGTTGATATCCTTTGCACCGATAAAACCGGGACCCTTACCAAGAATCAGCTGACCCTCGGGGATCCGGTACTGTTCGCGGCCGCCGACAATCCCTCATTCATCCTTGCTGCAAGCCTCGCCTCAAAAGAGGAAAATCAGGACGCAATGGACCTGGCTGTGATCCAGGGCCTTAAAGACCGCAAGTTGTTCGATGCCTACCAGCAGACGGACTTTGTGCCCTTTGATCCCATCGGCAAGCGTACCCAGGGAACCGCCGTGGGTCCGGACGGTGTGACCCGGTATTATACCAAGGGGGCGCCCCAAATTATCCAGGCACTCTGTGGTCTCGCTGAAAAGGATGAAAAGCGCGCCACCGATGAAGTTAACGCACTGGCCGCGAGGGGGTTCCGTACCCTGGGAGTGGCCGATTCCAGTGATGGGAAAACCTGGCGATTCCTCGGCATCCTGCCCCTCTACGACCCACCGCGGGACGACTCCAGGGAAACCATTGAACAGGCCTATGAACACGGTCTGGATGTCAAGATGGTGACCGGCGATAACGTGGCCATCGCCCGCGAAATTTCCGGACAACTGGGTATGGGCTGTAACATCCGGCCGGCGCGGGAGCTGGTCGGCAAGGACGACGACCCGAATCGTCTGACCCCGGTCCAGGCTGAACAGATCCGGGAAGCAGACGGTTTTGCAGAGGTTTTTCCGGAGCACAAATACGCCATCGTCAAAGCGCTCCAGGACCGCGGGCATATCGTTGCCATGACCGGTGACGGCGTCAATGATGCACCGGCTTTGAAGCAGGCGGATGTGGGTATTGCGGTTTCGGGCGCCACTGACGCGGCTCGGGCGGCTGCGGCCCTTATCCTGACGGATCCGGGACTTTCGGTGATTATCAAGGCGGTGGAGTCGGCGCGACAGATTTTTGAGCGAATGACGAGCTACACCACCTACCGCATCGCCATGACCATTGATATCATGTTTTTCGTGGTCATCGCCATGACCCTTTTTCATAACTTTCGCCCTCTGACCCCGGTGATGATCGTCATTCTGGCCCTGCTGGACGATATCCCCATTATGACCATCGCCTACGACAACGCCAAAACCAGCCCAACACCGGTGCGATGGGACATGGGCCGGATTTTGAGTGTCTCACTGATCCTGGGGTTGTTGTCGGTGATTCAGTCGAGTGGATTGCTCTATGTGGGTTGGCAGTTTCTCCATGCCGGTGCTGCGGACCTGCCTTCCTGGCTGCCTCACTTCGATCAGGGTCACCTGCAGACAGCCATGTTTCTGCAGTTGGTGGTGGGCGGACACTTGATGCTGCTGGTGGCTCGATCAACCGGATTTTTCCTGAAACCGCCGCTGCCTTCGGGGATACTAATGGTGGCCATCCTCGGCACCCAGCTCTTTGCGAGCCTGTTGTGCCGATACGGCTGGCTCGATCTGGTGCCGGCCATCTCCTGGCAGCTGATTGGGCTGGTCTGGGTCTATAACCTCATATGGATGCTGACCCTTGATGTGGTAAAGATCGGTATCTATCAGTTTCTTTCCAATCGACATCCAGCCCAGGAAACATTCCTGAGAAACGTCACTCAACCCCTGCATCCCGGCGGGCATTCGTGACTTGCAACTCAAAAAATGAAAAGAGACCAGCGTGTTACCGTCATTATTGATGGTTTCGTAAAAAAAAGCGGGCTTGATCCCGATCCGTTCTTGGTGTAGGGGGTACTACACGGGATTAGCTGATTATGGATCCGGGACCGTGTTTAACGGGCTCATGTTGACCGAAAATTTTAAATTCAAAGGCCGGGGCAGGAGGGTGTATGACGTCAGGCATTGCATTTGACAACGAGAAGTATATGAAAGAACAGGCATCGGAAATTTTGGACCGAGTGAAGCGGTTTGACGACAAACTTTACCTTGAATTCGGTGGTAAGCTTTTGTGGGATTACCATGCTTCCAGGGTTCTGCCGGGGTATGACCCCAACATCAAGATGCGTCTCCTTCAGGAGTTAAAAGAAAAGGCCGATATTTTGCTCTGCATCTATGCAGGTGATATTGAAAGAAAAAAAATGCGGGCGGATTTTGGTATTACCTATGACTCGGATGCGCTCAAGTTGATTGACGATCTGAGAGAATGGGGGATCACCGTCCTGGGTGTGGTCATCACCCGTTTTGAGAACCAGCCTTCCGCGCAGCAGTTCAAAACCATGCTGGAGAGGAGAAAAATAAGGGTCTACACCCACCAGTTTACCAAGGGTTATCCCACTGATGTTGACCTCATTGTCAGCGATGAGGGTTATGGGGCCAACGAATATATTGAAACTGAGAAGCCGCTGGTGGTGGTTACGGGCCCCGGTCCCGGAAGCGGTAAATTGGCTACCTGCCTCTCCCAGGTGTATCATGACCATAAACGGGGAATGCAGGCGGGATATGCCAAATTCGAGACATTTCCCATCTGGAATCTACCCCTGCGGCACCCCGTCAATGTGGCTTATGAGGCAGCGACCGCAGATATCAGGGAAAGAGAATTCTGAAGAAGATCAGGGGGGGCGAATCCTTCTACCAATCTCCCACCGACATGGGTGTCAATCGGGCCGGATTTGCCATAACGGACGAAGGCATTATGGAGGAGGCCGCCAAGCAGGAAACCATCCGACGCTACTTCCGGTATCGATGCGAATATGCCATGGGTTTAACGGATTTGGGAACGGTCCAGCGGGTGGAACTTCTCATCAAGGATTTCGGTCTTGAACTGGAATACCGGGGTGTGGTTGAGCCGGCACGGAAGGCGTCCCTGGATGCCCAAAAGAGAGACAAGGGCAGTGAGGGAATCTATTGCGGGGCGGCCATCGCCCTCAAGGACGGCACCATCGTCACCGGAAGCAATTCGCCCCGCCTTCACGCGGCGTCAAGCCTCATTCTTCATGCCGCCAAGCACCTGACGGGAATTCCGGAAGAAATAAAGCTGCTGCCACCCTCCATTATTGAATCGGTGCGGAATCTCAAAACTGAAGTCCTCAACGAAAAGACGCTCAGCCTGGACCTTCTGGAAACGCTCATTGCCCTCAGTATCAGCGCCGCCACAAACCCTGCGGCCCAAATCGCCGTGGAAAAGCTCAATGAACTTCGGGGTTGCGAAGTCCATATGACACACATGCCCACGCCCGGAGACGAGGCGGGTCTACGGCGGCTCGGGGTTAATCTGACCAGTGACCCGAATTTTTCCACCAAAGACCTGTTTATTTGCTGAAAAACGATCTGCCTAAAAAGCCAAGACCGGACGTTCATTAACGGTTGATGAATGCACAAACCCGCTTTGTCCTTTGTTTGTTGGGGATGTGACTTTTGTGTTCCATTTGGAACATTTGCTTGGCCGGAAATTGAGGCCCAGAAAACCCGGAAGAAAACCAAAGAAAAGCGACAATTAATATCCTGTCCCCGGAATTTCCTTGAAGGCATTTTGTTTGATGTCGGATTTCAATGTTGCAAAGAAAGTGACCAATCAGCTTTTGAATTTGACCGAAGACAAGGAAATTTCTGAGGCGGAAATTCAAGCGTTGCTGAAAAAGCTCTTTAAAAAGGGAAAGGGGAAAAACACCAAGACCAGAATTATGGAAGCCGCTGCCATAGCTGCCTATCATCAACAAACAACTATTCCAGTTGTAGATATTTTGTTAGCCGATGATGCGCCTCAATTCAAAAAAATTACTGCGGAACTCGCCCTTTGCTGGATTCATGAGGGACGTCACTACAATCGTTTAGATCCAATCGTTCCCTGCAATGTTGATGCTCTCAAGGATTTCAAAACAGATTTCTGGGATTTCTATGGGGATCTTTTGAAATACAAGAATGATCCAGGTCCTGGAAAAGCGACAAAGTTATCCGTCGAATTCGACGAGTTGTTTTCAACCAAAACAATTTATGACACCTAAAACCTGCATGCGTTTATCACTAAATGCTTGATATTTTGCTGATATAATAGTATATATACATCATAACGCCGACACAAAGGAGACACCGTTATGATGCGAAAATATTA
>JAFCZI010000141.1 GCA_019314425.1 Deltaproteobacteria bacterium
ATAGTTTGGATGGGGCTTTGATGGTGGAAAAAACAGACCTTTATTATCTGTCCGGAACCAAACAAGATGCCCATTTGTTTGTCCCTTCAACTGAATTCCCATTGCTTATGGTGCGAAAAGATTTTGAAAGAGCCGTTTCCGAGTCCCCCATCCGGGAGATTGTGCCCCTTTCCGGATATTCCAAACTGCCTCGTTTGATAGAAAAAGGGATAAACGGTTTTCCCCGGCGGATGGGTCTGGAAATGGACGTTCTCCCGGCGAATCTGTACTTTTTGTATCAGAATCTCTTTCCGAATACTGAAATGGTGGATATTTCACAACTGATTCGCGAAGTTCGAATGGTCAAGTCCGAGTATGAAATTGATCGTATTTCCGAGGCAGCCGGGATGGCGGATGGCATGTATGCAAAAATGCCTGAATTTCTTTCCGTGGCTGAAACCGAACTGGAACTTGCCATAATGGTGGAAAATTACTATCGGAAACGGGGCCATCCCGGCATCGTTCCGACGCGCGGTTTCAATTCGGATGCCATTTATGGCCATATTATGGCTGGTAAAAACGCTGCGGTTCCCACCAGTTCGATCGGCCCAACGGGCGGAAATGGTCTGGGACCTTTTTATCCCCAGGGCGCGGGGATGAACAAAATAGAATCCAACAGCCCGTTACTGGTTGATTATTGCGCCAATTTTGAAGGCTATATCTCTGATTCAACACGGATTTTTTCACTCGGTAAACTGAAAGAGCCTTTTGTTCATGCTCATGAGGTGATGATGGAGATCCAGGATACTGTGGCGCAAAAGGGTCTTCCGGGCGCAAAAGCGGAAGATCTCTACTTCTTGGCTTTGGGCATTGTGGAAAAAGCCGGCCTGACGGATGGATTTATGGGAAGTCCCAAAGGGGTTCCGTTTGTGGGGCATGGTGTGGGTCTTGAACTGGATGAATGGCCCGTGATCGGAAAGGGCGGGAAAACGCGTCTTGAAGAAGGAATGGTCATTGCTCTGGAGCCCAAAATGGTGTTCCCGGGGGAAGGGGTTGTGGGGATTGAAAACACCTTTGTGGTTACCGGGACCGGCATGAAAAAAACCGGTCGGTTTCCCGATGCCATTAAAGTTTGTTGAAAGGGGTCAGGGGGGGTGTTTCCCGGATTTCACTTGACTTTCCTTTGCTCCGATTTTAGAAGTGACCGTTCAGGTGCTCTTATTGAGCCTAACAGGGAACTCCGTAAAAACGGGATGGGCCCGCCGCTGTGACCTCTACCCTTGGTTTTTAAGGGAATTCTTTTGGCGTTTTATTGACCACTGTTCCAGCCAGGTTTTTTGAATGGGAAGGTCGCCAAAAGGGGGAGGGAGTCAGAAGACCTGCCTGAATTGAGGAATTTCGTCAGTTGCGTGGACGCATTGGCGGGGTTGGATCTTGAGGATAAAAAAGGGAAATCCCCGAGTCGATTTTTTTCGGTTCGGGGTTTTTTTATGATGGGTGTGAAAAAATACATTCGAAACATTGTAAGTGCCGTTTGCCTGGGTCTTTTGGTTTCAACCCCGGCATTTGTTTTTGCCGATGAGTCGCAGAAAGCTACAACCCTGGGGACGGTGGTGGTCACGGCGCCGCCGGAGCAGCCCGATTTCAAAACCGGAGATGTCGATTTAGAGGAGACCACGGGTTTTGTGACGGTGATTGAGCGTGACGCATTTGAAGGCAAAATGGAAGATCTCGCTGAAGTGCTTCAAAATGAGGGCGGGGTTCAGGTTCGCCAGGCGGGGGGGCTGGGCAGTTTTTCAACGGTGTCACTTCGCGGTTCTTCCAGTGATCAGGTTATGGTTTTTGTGGATGGTGTGCTTCTGAATGACGCTTCCGGAGGGGGTGTTGACTTGAGCAGCATCTCCCTTTCAGACGTAGCCTCCATCGAGGTCTATCGGGGTGTGACCCCCATAAACTTCAACAAGGCATCCATTGGCGGTGTGGTCAATATCAAGACCCTGCGTGCCAAAGAAGGGTTGAAAGCCAGTGCCACCCTGGGTTACGGTTCTTTTAATACCCGCCAGGCCTCGGGTTTTGTCAATCACAAATCCGGCAAATGGGACTATCTGATTTCGGCTGGCTATCTGGCCAGCGATAACGACTTCGAATTTCTGTATGACAACCACACCGAATATAACCCCAATGATGACAAATGGGAAAAACGCAACAATGCACAGTTTGATCAGGAAAATATCCTTGCCAAGGCCGGCTACGATTTCACCGATGATTTGCGTGTTGACCTGTTGAATCAATGGTTTTCAAAGGATCAGGGTTTACCCACCTGGAACAACAGCTCCAAAGCGGATGCTTCCCTGCAGACGGAGAGAAACATTACCGCTTTAAGTTTCACTGCCAACGACGTGGGGCCACTCCACCTTAACTCACGAACCGGTATTGACTATTCATACAAGGATGAATTGTATAACGACAGCCATGGCACCATTGGACTTGGGCGTCAGAAGAGTCGTTATATTACAAAACGTTACGGCGGAGATTTTTTCGTAGAATGGTTAGCGGAGATGAACGCGTTGAGTTTTATGGCGGATTACCACCAGGAAACCTATGATCCCGAAGATCTTCTGACCCAGAAGAATCCCAACAAAAGCACTCGGAATACGTTGACGTTGGGCCTTCAGGACAGCGTGTTCCTCTTTCAAGACAGTCTCACGATAACACCGGCTCTCAGATATACCCATCTGAAGGATGACTTACAAAGCGCCACCAACATGTTTGGGACGCCCCTGGAGGGAGAAGAGCGGAGCGAGGACTACCTGAGTCCACAGATCGGGATTAAATACAGCCCGTTAAGCTGGTTGAATTTCAGAAGCAATCTGGCAAAATATGTTCGAGAACCGTCATTTTTTGAGTTGTTTGGTGACCGTGGGTTTATTGTGGGAAACTCGGATCTGAAGGCGGAAAAGGGTGTCAATTTTGATGCAGGCTTTGAAGTGAGGTACCCCGCGAAAACCGGGTGGTTGGACTACATCTCTTTCAATACGGCCTATTTCGGCAGCAATGTGGATGATCTCATTACTTTCGTTTACGACTCAAGGGGTATCGGCAAAGCAAAGAATATATCCGAGGCCGAAATCCGGGGTGTTGAAAGTGAAATCCGTATTGATTTCCTCAAATATTTCCGGATGGTGGGCAATGCCACCTGGCAGGATCCCGTCAACAAGAGCCAGGTCAAAGCCTTTGATGGAAATAAATTGCCCGGGCGATTTAAAACCGCTTACCTGGGCAGGCTTGAGGCACGATATGCGGGTGTTAAGGTGTATGGCGAGTATGTTCGGGAAACCGGGATGTTCTACGATAGCGCCAACCTGCTGCCGGCCAAGGATAAGAACGAAATCAATTCCGGTATCTCCTGGCTCTTCCATTCCTTTCTCTTCAGCCTTACGGGACGGAACCTGACCAACCAGCAATACGAAGATTTCCATGGATATCCCATGCCGGGTCGTGCCTTTTATTTTACGGTGGGATACCGTTATTGAGTGGGAGTTTATGGATTTAAACAAAATCCATAAACCCCCGCTTGTTATTTTTTTATTCCGCTGCCGTTTCAATATGCGCTACATTGGATGCGGCACCTGTTAATCCTTCTGCATTGTAGGGAATTACCGAAACATAAAAAGATGATCCGGCGGGGACCATTGCTGAGACGCTGGTTCGTGTCTTCCAGTCGTATAAAGCGGTCCAGCTACTTGCGGGCTCTGAAATCCACAAGTAGTATCCTTCCGCACCGGAAACCGTATCCCAATGGGCCATCACGTTGTTTCCGGAAACCGTCGACCCCAGGGTCGGCGCCAAAGGCACTCCCCGGGTGCAAAATGCCACAGCCTGGGGGTTCAGGTTTGTGGCAATGTTTTCGTTGAGGGTGTTATCCGCTGTATCCACGATTTTAACAACGGCATTGGTGGAGTCACACACCCACATCATATCGTTCTTGTCCAGATAGGTCCCGGAATTCATGCCCGAAATGTTAATGTTCTGAAAACCGCTCAACGCACCGGAAACTTCGCCGGTCGTGGGATTGAATGCATAGAGCGTATTGTCGCCCCAGCCGGCATAGCCCACGAAGTAGCCTTTTGTCGGGGAAGCAATCAACATGCCGGATATGGCGCCGTAAGGGTGGGTTGTGGCATCGCCGTCATCTAGGACGATCGCTGATGCATAGGTAATGGGATTGATGCTTTCGATACCGCCGGTATATTCGTAAACCGGGTCGCAGGAGCCGCCCGGCCAGGAGCCAACTCCCTGCACATAGACCCGATTGTTTTGGGCAATGTACTGAATGGAGCTGGGGTTTTTGACGGTCAGGGGGATTCCGATCATGCTGCCCGAGCCCATTCCGGTATCGATTTCCGTATCCGTTGTCGTATCAAATACGGCTATATAGGCGATTTCGGTCGGACACCAGTCGACGAGGCGTTGCATGACAATGAAAAGCTTATTATTGGCAATCACGGCGCAGCACATCTCCGGCGCACCGCCTGCGTCGGCATACGCGCTCAGGTCCAGCTCGCCGATCTTAAAACCGGCTTCAGTGGTGGCGGAAGGGTTGATGATCCAAGCCTTGGTGGAACCATAGCGAATCAGATAGGCTTTGGTGGAGCTTACAAAGACCAGATCATAGGGGTTGCTGCTGTCTGTCTCACCCGCGTCACTGGTTGAAAATTGCCAGATGGGCGTATTGGGGGCTGTGATGTCCACCTTGGTGACACTGTCCGACTGAAACTGCTGAATTCGGTAATAGTATTGCCCGAAAGCCTTGACGGTGGCACCGTTGCTTCCCGCAAGCAGGTTGTTGACGGCGATTCGTGGACCGGCCTTTGGATCAACGGTGACTGCTGAAACAGCGTAACTGCTGTAATCCGATGCGGCTGTTGCCACGACGCCGGTCTGGGTTGAATCGGCATGTACGGCACCCACACTGAACATCAGAAACAACAAGGTCCCTGTAAACAAAAATAGTTTGGCCGTGATTGATGGGCGTTTGGTAACTTCTGACATCTTTTTCATGCGATTTTCCTCCATTCCAAGTTGTTGTACCCTATATACGGGAGGTCAGACATCAATTGACACCCCGCACCCTTGGCCCAAAGAAAAAAATCCCCGGACCAAAATGAATTGATCCGGGGATTTCCCTTTTTTATCCCAAAACCGATGAACGTCCTTATTCCCGATAAGGTTTCGTTCCTTCTCCAGGCAGGTCTTCTGACTTACGGATCATTCTACTCACTGCGCCTTCCCATTCGGCTTTTCGGCCAAACAGTGACATGATGCAGATTTCGTCCCGATTACAGCAGAGGGCCTGTCGCCGAATTTCACGGCGTTCCCTATTAAGCTCACTGAGCACCTAGAGTGTACTGGAACCACCCATAAAACAAATCCTCAGCAAAGTCAATACAATTTGTGCCCTAATACCAGGGTCCCCAAGGTCCCCAGGGGCCCCACATTCCGAAATTCATGCGGGCATCCATGTTGGTCTGAGCCGCCCAGCGGTAGTCCTGAGCCATTTTCTGTCTGGCGGCCAGGTTTTGAAATTTCTGGTATGACTTTTCACTGCCCACATACAGACATTTGCATAAATCGGCATCGGCATAATAGAAATAGACTTTTCCCTCGTGCTGTTGCGGCACCAGTTTGCGCTGGGGAAGTCCTTCCAGGGCGGCCAGTTTTTCAGGTGTTTCAGCGAACTTCATCTTGAAACCCGAAGCGGCGAGCAGCCGTTCCATATCCACGGCATTCTGATTCTGAATGGCAGCGCACGACGCCAGAAGGGCTATCGAGGCAAGCAGGGCAACCACGTAAACGGCTTTTTTTGTTATTGGCATGTCTTTTCTCCTTATTTCCCTGTCAACGGCTTTGGATCCGAGTTCGATTGAACCCATTAAAATAACTCGTAAATCCGCATGTAAATTCAAAAGGCAGGCGGCTTGTAGATTTTGAATCCTTCGTCACCCCTCTCCCTTAGCGAATTACCCTATCAAAAAGTAAAAACAAGGGCAAGATTTCTTTTTTCCTTGCATTGTAACAACGTCACAGATCTTCAGATTTACTGATCCTGAATGGCTGCCCACAAGGGCCTGAAGTGGACGGGAGTTTCCTCAACAACCGTATTCGCATATAAATTTTCTGAAGCAACAAACGCCTTCGGCGGGCTATATTAAAACTTGGATAACCGCGCCCTATGGGCGGGGATTTTTACGTGCGCCTGGCATGACGCAGACGCCGAACTTCTGGCCAGTGGGGTCGGAAGTAAACCCGCAGAGACG
>JAFCZI010000142.1 GCA_019314425.1 Deltaproteobacteria bacterium
TGTGAAGTCTCCCAGGCTGGCGGTCAGTTTTTCCAGCCGGCTGACCTCATCAAGGATCATATTCAGTTTTTTTAACGCGGTTTCATCTTCCAGGTTATTCCGGATCTGATAGCTGAACCCACCAATAATCATCAGCGGGCTTTTGATCTCATGGACCACGTGGGCTACGGTGGTTCCAACGGCCGCAAGACGTCCTGCGCGAAGCAGTTTCTCTTCCAGTTTTTTCTGAGCGGATACATCTCGAATAATGGCTGTAAATATGTATGTATCGTCCATTTCATGAAAGCTCAATCCCAGCTCTATGGGAAATTCCTCACCGCCTTTGCGAATGGCGATAAGTGATTGGGTCTTGTTCATGAATTCTGATTTCTTTTTTTTTAAAAACCTCTTGACAAAGTGAGCATGATCGCCATATCTCGGCGGAATGATCATATTCAAGTTTTTTTTCAGAACCGTCGCTCTCTTGTAACCGAAAATTCGTTCCGCCGCATTGTTGAACAGTATGATTTCGTGGTCTTCGTTTATGCTGATGATGGCGTCCGTTGCCGTATCCAGGATGGCCCGGATTTTCTTCTCCGAGGCCCTCAATCTGTTGAGGAGGTTCCGGTATTCCGTGACATCCCTTGAGATTTCAACAAAATACTGCTGACCCGTTTTACGGTTTGTGACCGGGTACATGATTCGGCGTAAGGCCTTCGAATTTTCCCCTTCCGGGCCGTGCCGAATGTTTACTTCCACCTTTTTTCCGGTTTCTTTGGCTCTTTGAAGGGGGCAGTTCCGATCCTCCAGGTGACAGTGGATTCCTGACATCTTTCTGATATCATAACATTTTTTACAAAGAACGGCCTCTTTTAAAAGGCCACGTTCCTCCAGGAAAACCCGGTTGACATCCTGAATGACACCGTTTTTGTCCACTACCATGATTTCTTCGCTGATGCCGTCAAAAATGGTTTCCAGGAAGGCTTCAGAGGTTTCCATGTCGGCTGAACGATAATGATTTTCCAAAATTATCTCCCCATCCATGGGCTGAAAAATGTGTATTCAAGGGAAAGGATATCAAACATTTCGTCGGCTCCCTCCCTGATGGCTTCGTACAACTCTTTCATGGTCGACGCTTTGGTCAATGATGCGCGGTAGGATGTATCATCAAAAAATTCCGGATCAAGGGGAAGCAGGACCTGGTCAAGATTACCGTGCCAGTGGACTTTGAGGGCTGCCTTCATGGAAAATACCTTCTTGTACATGGCCCACAAGAGATCGGTCCTCAAAATCGGGTGAACCTGGTTGATCATGCAATCGGTCAGTCCAACCAGGTAATAAATCTCCCGCATCTTTTTTTCATCCCCGCGATTCACATACATGGACCGAATGGTAAAGGACATTCCCCCTTTGAGGGAAAAATGAGGGGGCAGTGTGGCCAGTCCTTCCGGTTTGTATTCAAGGGTTTCTGCGAGACTTGATCGCATTTGAACAAAGTGAGATGTGCGCCAGAGCCCCTTTCGAAACCGCCAGGGTTCAGGTGCGGCCAACCCTTCCGAGGGCCTTTTGCGCTTGTGATGGAGGTCAATAACCTTTCCCATTTTCACCTGTTCCGCCTGAGTAAATTTTTTCTGAACACTCGGTTCCCATAGCGGGAGTCGGCAGTGTTCAATTAGAAAAAATATCACGGCCTCGGATGGCATGTTTCGTGAAGTTCCTTCAGCCTTTTTCTCGTCACATGGGTGTAGATCTGGGTGGTGGTGATGTCGACATGCCCCAGCATCACCTGAACGGAACGCAGATCCGCACCCGCTTCCAGGAGATGGCTGGCGAACGAATGCCGCAGTCCGTGTGGTGTTATACTTTTTTTGATGCCTGACATGCTACCATGATTCTTGATGATCTTCCAGAATCCCTGCCGTGTCAATAATTTTCCTCTGAAGTTCAAAAACAGGCAAGGTGGATGGCCACCTTTCAGCAGGGCCGGTCGTCCGTCGGAAAGATACGATTGCACGGCGTGGCGCGCCTTTTCACCAAACGGCACCAACCGCTCTTTTGACCCTTTTCCCAGGGTCTTCACATAACCGGCCTCCAAATTGACGTCCAGTATCTTGAGGCCCACCAATTCTGAGACCCGCAGTCCGGTGGCGTAAAGGAGCTCCAGCATGGCTCTGTCGCGCTGCCCCAGGGGTGTTGTGATGTCCGGTTGTAAAAGGAGTTGCTCAACTTCATCGAGGCTCAGGACATCCGGCAGTTTTCGTTGCATGCGCGGTGTTTCCAGAAGCCTTGCCGGATTCTCTTTGATTCTGCCTTCTGAAACGAGAAACCGGAAAAACGTTTTGATGGCGGAGATATTCCGGGCCCGGGACCTTTTGGAGAGGTCATGGGTCAGGCTGCCCAGGTAGTCTCGAAGCTCATTTCGGGAAATTTTAACAGGGTTTAAATTCCGGCTTTCCAGATAAGCGATAAGCCGGACAAGGTCTCGACTGTAGGCTTGGATGGTGTTTTCAGCAAGCCCCCGTTCAACCCGCAAATAGGTGATAAATTCATCTACCAGATCGTACATTCCGCTGACCCCTGTTTTTCCTCAAGATCGCCAAAATCGATCCGACCCGCTATGTTCTGCCGGAAATCACGAAAAATCATAGAAATGATCATTTTTGGTCAGAATTCTGGGCCCTTCAGCTTCCAGAACAACCATTTCCTCAAGGCGCACCCCCCCCTTGCCCGGGATGTAGATGCCCGGTTCAACGGTGAAAACGTTCCCGGGTTGCAGCAGGACGGCGTTTCTCGGCCCGAGTCTTGGCCCTTCATGGGTGGCAAGGCCGACCCCGTGGCCCAGGCCGTGTCCGAAGTATGCACCGAAACCGGCATCAGCAATAATATCTCTGGCAACAGCATCCACCCGGGTGCTTTGTACCGAAGGGTGGATTTTTTCCAGAACCGCCAGTTGTGCCTGCCGAACCGTGCGGTAAATGGTCTTGAACGTGTCATCCGGTTCACCCACAAAAACCGTTCGTGTGATGTCGGAGCAGTAACCGTTCAGCCGAACCCCGGCATCCAGGATAATCGGTTCTCGAGACCGGATTTTTCGGTTTGAGGGCACCGCGTGGGGCAGCGCACTGTTGGGGCCTGATGCCACAATAGATGGAAAAGAGAGCCCTTCCGCACCGGCCTCCTTTGCCAGGCCTTTGATCTGCCAGGCCACGTCTTTCTCCGTTACACCCGGCTTGAGCGCCGAAATGACTTCATCCAGGATGTCTGAAATCATGTCCGCTGCATTTTCGAGCGCTTCAACCTCCCGGTCTTCTTTGATTTCGCGCATATTCTCCACCATGCCGTTCAAAGGGGTCAATGCGGCCGGGGGTGAGAGCCGGGCGAGCGTTTCCGCAGTCTTCCGGTGTAGATCCCATGTCACGAAATCTTCTTCAAAACCAAGATTGTGCAGGTTGAATCCTTTTGTGAAATCCGGAATGTCGTCCACAAAATTCTTTTTGAGGGTATACACTTCAAACGCCGCCGCTTCGTTTTCAGCGGCAAGTGTATATCTGGAATCCGTTATCAACAGGCGGTTTGTACCATTGATCAGAAGGGACCCCGAGGATTCGGTGAACTGGCTGTCTTCCGCACTGAAACCGGAAAGATAGCGCCGGTTTTCAGGTTTGAGAATCCAGGCCCCATCGCAACCGGTTTCAGCGGACGACGGCAATAATCGGACCAGCGCCCCCGCCCGTTTCGCGTAAATTGATTCATCCATAGTCTACCTCAAATTTCAAAATAGATCCATTCTAGCAAAAGTGTTTTGGGAAAGCAATTGTGGGTGATGGCCATGGGATTGGCAAAAATCATATTTTCCCAGGAATGGGGCATGCCCATGATCGGTTGACAGAACCCCGCCCACCTGCTAGAAATCCTGAAAACTTCCTTGAAAGGGTATGGGTGATTCTCAAATATGGCTATTGGAAGCATTGTTGAATATATTGATCAGAGCCGATTGGTTTGTACTGTCTGTTTGCAGGACAAGGGGAACCGGCTGCATCTGCTGACCCCCGCCAACCGGGAAGTGAACCTTTCCCCGAAAAGGACCCTGCTCGTTTCAGGGGTCCAGCTTGATGTGGCACAGCCAAGGGATCAGTTGCTTCAGAAGCTGCAACAGATAGAAACGTTGCGAATAAAGCTGAAGGAAGAGATTGATGTCAAGGAAGTGTGGGAGCTGATTCGGGACGAGGAGGAGGTTTTCGACCACCGTTATCTGGCACAGCTGGCTTTCGGCGAGGAGGCCGCCGAGGAACACTTTTCGGCGGTGGTGCGGGCTCTTTTTGAAAACAAGCTCTATTTCAAGATGAAAAACGGACTCTTTCGGCCCAACTCGAAGGATCGTGTCGAACAGATTATCCGGCAGGAAGCGGAAGCCGCCGAAAAGGCGGAGCGACTTGAACAGGGGGGGCGGTGGCTCGAAGAAGTGCATCAGGGAAAACAAAGCAAAGTGCCTGATTGCAGCAAAGATATTATCCAGCTTTTGATTCAGCTGGCCCTTTACGGTGCTGATGCCGATGATTTCAAATATGGCAAGGAATTGCTTTCATATGCGGGCATAAATGATATCCGGCAGGCCAGGCCTCTGCTGATAGCGCTGGGTGAGTGGGGGGAAGACGAGCCCCTTGATCTAATGCGGTCGGGAGTGGAAACTGCTTTTACGGCTACGCAACTGGAAGCGTCTGCGCGCCTGGCGGTTTCGGGGTTTTCTGAAAATCAGCGTGAAGACCTGCGGTCCCTGCCTGTTATGACCATTGACGGACCCAAGACCCAGGACTTTGATGACGCCATCAGTGTAGAAGTTATTGATAATGGGTTAAGAATCGGTGTCCATATCGCCGATGTGGCGGCGGTGATCAAAAAGGACAGCCCCGTTGACGTCGCGGCAAGGGACCGGGCTTCGTCTCTATATATGCCCAGAAGACAAATCCCCATGATTCCCGAGGATCTTTCCCAGGATTTGTTAAGTTTGAAAGAAGGGTGTGATCGTCCGGCGATTTCTCTTCTGGCAAGGTTCGGCCCGGACGGGTCGCTGTTGCGATATCGTTTTACCGCCAGCATGATTCGGGTTGATCGGAAACTGACCTACGATGATGTGAATGAAACCCTTTTGGAGGAAACCCAATTTCGAGAACTGCACCGATTGGCGGAAAGGCTTCGCCAAAAACGGATGGACAGCGGCGCCATGAATCTTTCTCTGCCTGATCTGGAGGTGGTCATTGATGAAGCGGGTCTCTTGAACCTGGAACGGGTGCCACAGGACTCACCGTCCCGAACGATTGTTGCGGAGTTCATGATTCTTTACAATGAACTGGCGGCTGAGTTTTGCTGGAAGAATGACATCCCCGTACTGTTCAGGGCGCAATCGCAACCAACGGAAAAGTTGCCCCTGGATGAAAGAGGGTATGTTTTTTATGTGTTTCAACAGCGAAGAAAACTGAGCCCCCTTCACATCAGTACGAAGCCAAAGCCCCACAGCGGTCTGGGGGTCTCCGTTTACATCCAGGCGACCTCTCCCATACGCAGATATCTTGACCTTGTCGCACAGCGGCAATTAACCAGTTTTCTCGAGAAACGCACCCCCCTTTATAATGGGGAAAACCTGGAAGAGATCAGGGTTTCCGTCGAACCTCTGGTTAAAGCCCTGGGGCGCATCCAGCGAAACCGTTTACGCTATTGGACTTTGAAATACCTGGGAATGAACCTGGGCAAAACATTTAACGCCCTGATCCTGGATGAACTCAAAAATAAATACAGGATCGTTTTGACGGATGTTCTCCTGGTGACGGACATCAAGCGTCAGGATGGCACCATATTTTCCAAAGGGCAGGAAATCCAGGTAAAAGTCAAAAAGGCAGACCCGTGGGAGGATGTGATTACACTGGAATATGTGTCGTCATAGATCGCCAAATGGTTTTATATGAAAATGAACTTCCAACATTGAACGTCCAACGTCGAACATCGAATAATGATGTCGCTTCGCTCCCCAAAATGTTGAAGTAAAAATGAATATTGTGTATTATCTCATTTTCATGTTTTGTTGTGCCCGCAGCATGGGGGTTAGTGCTTGAGTTGTTGACTTGGATAATAAGAACAATGAAGTTGACATAAATCAGTTTATGACGATTATCAGGAATGTCGTTGCCAATTGCAGAGGCTTTGATGGTAAGAAAAGGATCAGGAGAGAAAAGCGATGTTGAACAAACTGAAGGGATGGAAGGACGTTCTCTATTATGGAAACATCATTATTACCGAATAATACCCAAAAATTATA